>DATMDI010000112.1:0-4762 GCA_035557875.1 Vicinamibacterales bacterium | reverse complement strand
GTCCGGTATCGGCCGCGAGATGGGCCGGGCGATGATCGACCTCTACACCGAGACCAAGTCGGTGCTCATGATGCAGTAAGGCACGTAAGCAGGTGGGCAGGTGGGCGGGTAGGTAGCAGGTAGGTCAGGGAGGCAGGTGGGTTGGGGTGGGTGAGGCACCGGCCGCGGCGGTGTGTGACGGAAGGCATGTGTGTTTCCGCGACCGCGTTCGAGCGGTGGCGATCCCCTCCTCACGAAACCGCGAGAAGACTGTGGGGACCAGCGGGGTTTGAGCGCGCCGAGAGGCGCGCGATTCCCGCGGCCAGCGGATGCAGGTCCTCGCAGCGGTTTCCGCCGCCGCGAGCCGCGGGCCGCGGAGACACACATCTTTCCGCTCAGGCCGCGCCACTTGTCGGCCGGGTCTAAAGACCCGGCCCCACGTACGGAGATTTCCCACCTGTCTCACCTGTCCCACCTGTCCTAAGATCCCGCCATGGCGGAATCCGACGACTCGGTCCTTGTCGCCTTCGGGGAGTTCGTGAAGGCGCAGCGGCGGCTGGCGCAGGTGTCGCAACGCAACCTGGCGCGCATGTCGGGCGTGTCGGATTCGTATCTCAGTCAGATCGAGCGCGGCAATTACCGCCCGTCGCCGCAGGTGGTCAAAGCGCTTGCGCAGGCGTTCGGCCTCAAGCCGGAACAGCTCTATACGATGCTCGGCTTCATGGACGACGAGTCCGAAGCGTCCAGGCAGCAGACGGTCGAACAGGCGATTCAGCTCGACCCCAAGCTCGAGGCGGCGCAGAAGGATGCATTAATCCGGGTTTATCGCTCCTTCCTCGAGAAGGCCTGATTCACGTCATTCGTTGACAACGCTTCCCGCATGGGCGACCATCTGCCCCCTGACGGCGGGCCTTGCCCGCGTTCCTCCGGCGGAGACTCGACATGGCGAGCGACAAGACCGAGGAGTTCCAGAAGCAAGCCAGAGAGATCCTCCGGACGCAACAGGAGGCCTATCTCAACGCCGTGAAAGCGTGGCGTGACGCGATGGCGGCCGGGCAGCCGAACGTCTCCTGGCCGCAGTTCCCCAGGATGGAGATGATGCCGACCCCGGCCGAAGTGGCGGAGGCGTCCTACTCCTTTGCCGCCAAACTCCTCGCGGACCAGAGCCGCTTCATGGAGGAGTTGAGCCGCGCGATGGCGTCCCCCGACAAGAAAGCCTGACGCTCCGGTCCTGCTGAGAGGATCCCATGACGGATCTCTCCCGTCGCCCCTGGCTCGAGCTGTATCGCGATGTCCCGCCGACGATAGCCGCGCCGGCCGAAACCGGCCTCGACATGTTCCGCGCGACGGCGCGCCGCGGCCGCGACGCCGTGCTGGCCCACTACTTCGACCAGCCGGTGACGGTGCAGCAATGCGACGTGATGTCGGACGCGCTCGCCGTGGACCTGCAGCGGCGTGGCGTCGAGCCTGGCGATCGCGTGGCCATGTACCTGCAGAACATCCCGCAGGTGCTGATCACGGTGCTCGCGGCCTGGAAGTGCGGCGCCGTGATCGTCCCGTGCAACCCGATGCTGCGCGAGCGCGAGCTGGCGAAGATCCTGTCGGATTCGGGCAGCCGCGTCATCGTCTGCCAGGAAGATCTGTTCGCCGAGGTGGCGCGCACCACCCTCCCGTCCACGGCGGTGCAGCACACGATCACCACGTCGCCGCTCGACTTCCTGGCATCCGGCGCGCCGCTGCCGCCGGTGCTCTCCGGCGTCACCCGGGCGCGCCATCCCGAGGTGCCGGACCTGCTCGACATCGTGCAGCGTCATCACGGCCTCTCGCCCGAACCCGTGGAGCTTGCCGGCGACGACGTGGCGTTCATGGTGTACACGTCGGGGACCACCGGCGCGCCGAAGGCGGCAATGAACACGCACCGCAACGTCGTGTTCGCGACGGCCGTCTATCAGCGCTGGATCGGCCTGACGCAGGCCGACGTCATCCTCGGGCTGGCGCCGCTCTTCCACGTCACCGGCCTCATCGGCCACGTCACGCTGGCGATGCTGACCGGCAGCCCGCTGGTGCTCTTCTACCGGTTCGACGCCGCGGAGGCGGTAAGGCTCGCGCAGCAGCATCGGGCCACGTTCACCGTGTCGGCCGTCACCGCGTTCATCGCCCTCCTCAACAGCGATGCGATGAAGGCGGCCGATCTGTCGTCGCTGAGCAAGGTCTACACCGGCGGCGCGCCGACACCGCCGGGCGTGCTGGACGAATGGCACGAGCGCACCGGCGTGCGCATTCAGCCGATGTACGGGCTCACCGAAGCGACGTCGCCGACGCACATGACCCCGCACGGCGCGGTGCCGCCGGTGGACCCGCGCACGGGCGCGATGTCGGTGGGGGTGCCGGTGTTCAACACCGACGTCCGCATCGTCACCGACACTGGCCTCGACGCCGGGCCGCGCGAGATCGGCGAGCTCCTGATTCGTGGGCCGCAGATCATCCCGGCGTATTGGCAGAAGCCGGAAGAGACCGAGAAGTCGCTGCGCGAGGGGGAGCTGCGCACCGGTGACGTCGGCTTCTTCGACGAGCAGGGCTGGTTCTACCTGGTCGATCGCGCCAAGGACATGATCGTGGCGTCGGGCTTCAAGGTGTGGCCGCGCGAGGTGGAGGAGGTGCTCTACCTGCACCCGGCGGTGCGCGAGGCCGCCGTGATCGGCGTGCCGGATCCCTACCGCGGCGAGACCATCAAGGCCGTGATCAGCCTGAAGCCCGGCTTCCAGGTGAGCGAAGGCGAGATCAAGGCGTTCGCGCGCGAGCGCATGGCGGCCTACAAGTACCCGCGCTTCGTCGAGATCATCGACGAGCTGCCGAAGACGACGAGCGGCAAGATCATGCGCCGCCTGCTGCAGACCACGACGCGCGAGGCCACGCCGCTGCGCGCCTCCGAGATGGCGCCGGTGTCGTATCCGCAGCTGCGCGCCGCGCTCGAGGCCCGGGCGGTGCTCGAGGTCGGCGCCACATGGCTCCGTCTCAGTCGCGGCACGGTGTCGCGCTTCGCCGCGGAAGGGCTCTACGAACGCCTTCACGACATGACGTCGCACCTCGACGAGGCGGCACGGTTCGTGGACCGCGACAAGTTCCTGGCTGCCAACGAGGCCTACCATGCCTCCGTGGTCGGTCTGGCCGCGAACGAGCACCTGTCGCAGGGCTTCCAGCGGCTGCGGCTTCGCGACCTGCTCGCGTCGGCGCTCAAGGACGTGGACACGTCGATCGAGAACGTGATTTCCGTGCACGAGCAGGTGACCGACTCGATTGCCGCCGGCGACACCAAAGGCGCGGTGAAGGCCATCCTGTCGTGGGGCCAGACCTCACGCGCCACCGTTCACGAGATTGTGGGCGGCGATGCCGGGAACGGCGGCGGCGAGCTGCCGCCCATCCGCGTGGTGGACGAGGTGCCGATGGTCGGGGCCAAGGAGCAGGGGAGCCTCGCCGGCGACGTGGATGCGCTCGTATCCGCGCTCGACGCGCGCGCCGCCATCGAGATCGGCATCACTCAGGTGCTCGGCGACTGGCTGGCAACCGGGTCGGAACGCGATGCGCTCGCCGCGCGCCTGCGTGCCTTCACGCCGCTCGTGCGCGGCACGACGCCGGCGCACGTGGCGCGCTACATCCGCGCCTCGGATTCGTTCCACCGCGTCTACATCAGCCTGCTGCGCAATCCGGTGCTGTTCGAGATCTACAACGCGATGGATCTGCCGGAACTGATGCGCCGGGTGCTGGAGGTCGCGCCGGTGTCGATCCGCGAGGTGTTCGACGACCACAAGGCGTGGACCGACGCCCTGCGCAGCGGCGACGTGGATGCGACCTGCGCCGCCATGACCGCCAAGGCCAATCGCGTCCGCGTCGCTCTCGCCACCCTCCTCAGCGAGTCCGAGGCCGGAGGCGCCGCCGCCGTCGCCTAGCCGCGCGCCTGCCCAAGACGAAGAGGGCAGTCTTCAGACCGCTCTCTGTCGTGGGGCCGGGTCTTCAGACCCGGCCGACAGCGGCGGCTTCCGTCGTGCGTGGCAGGGGTCGTCGCTTCGCCGGCCCGTCCTCGACGAGGAGTCTGCTCAGACGTACAGGCAGGCCGGCTTCGGACGCCCCTGCCACCCACGCCGGTCGCTTGTCCTGTTGACGCTCATCGCCACCGCAGGCCGGGTCTAAGACTCGGCCCCACACTCTCGAGGTTTTGCTGGCGAATCGGCTGTGCTTGACATGGTCCGCATGTGCGTTGCATACTACGCACATCGCAACGCCGAACCAGTTTCACTCTGAAAGGACCCGCACGATGTCTGATTACGTCAAGCTCGCCAACGGCGCTGGTGACCAGTTCCTGACCGCTCTCGCCGAGGGCCAGGAAGCCTTCCTCAAGTCCGTGACCGCCTTCACGTCGTCTGTCCCGGCGCCGCCGGCTCCGGTTGTCGCGCCGTTCGCGGCGCCGTTCGCCGCCGAGCTCCCGACCCCCAAGGAAGTGGCCGAGGCGAATTTCGCCTTCGCGTCCAAGCTCCTCAAGCAGCAGAAGGACTTCACCGAGAAGTTCCTCGCCGCCACCGCGCCCGCCAAGTAAGCCCATCCCCAGTTTTGCGCCGGCCGCCGTGGCGAGGCTGCTCCTCGCCGCGGCTGCCGGGTAAGATACCTCCCGCCCGGAGTGCGCCGTGACGCTGACCGCTGACGGCAAGACCGCGAAGGATTCCACGCTGGTCGAGCGATGGCTCGAGGACCAGCGCGATTGGCAGCGCACTGCCATGGCGTACCTCGA
>DATMDI010000111.1:0-14656 GCA_035557875.1 Vicinamibacterales bacterium | reverse complement strand
CGTCTGCTCCATAGTGAGGATGATGACCGGAGCCTGCAGACACTGTCAAGCCGACGGGGTTACCATAACCGCTAACGAACGCAGTGGTTTACGTCGATAGACCGGATGTCGATGCGGAAGTTCCGTAGCGGAATCGTCGTGCTCGCCGCTCTGGCTGCCGCCGGATGCGCGTCGAGCGGCGCGGTGCCGAAGCCGTTTCCCGGCGCCCCGACGCCCCCCGCGCGCCACGCCCCCGACGAGCCGCGGATCGCCGCGCCTTCGCCGGCCGGCGTGCCGGAAGCCGCTCCGGGCGGCGCCGTCATCGTTCCCGCGCCGCTCGATGCGACACCAGGCGCCCTCGCCCTGGCGAGCGCGCTCGACTTGCGCGGCGTGCCCTATCGCAATGGCGGCAGCGACCCCAGCGGGTTCGACTGCAGCGGCCTGGTGCAGTGGGTCTTTGCTCGCAACGGCCGCGCGCTTCCCCGCGAGGTGCGCGAGCAGTTCCTGGTCGGCCGCGAGATCGACTCCGATGAGGTGCGGCCCGGCGATCTCCTGTTCTTCGACACCGGTTCGAATGGCGCCTCGCACGTCGGCATCGCGCTCGACCACGAAACCTTCGTGCACGCCCCGCGCACCAACGGCGTCGTGCGCGTCGAGCGCTACACCAGCAACTACTGGGCGCGGCGCTATCTCGGCGCCCGCCGGGTCGAATAGCCCGCACCGGCGCCGTTCCTGACGTACTCTGAGGACCTCATGCACCCCTGGCACGACACGTATCTCGACGACAAAAGCATCGCCACCGACTTCCCCGTCATCATCGAGATTCCCAAGGGCAGCAAGAACAAGTACGAGCTCGACAAGGAAACCGGCCTGCTGAAGCTGGACCGCGTGCTCTACAGCTCGGTGCACTATCCCGCGGACTACGGCTTCATCCCCCGCACCTACTGCGACGACGGCGACCCGCTCGACGCGCTCGTCCTCAGCCAGGAGCCGGTGTACCCGCTCACCATCGTCACGGCACGCGCCATCGGCGTGATGCGGATGCGCGACGAGAAGGGGATCGACGACAAGATCGTCGCGGTGAGCGTCAACGATCCCGCCGTCGCCGGCTATACCGACAAGGCGCAGCTACCGGCGCACGAACTGCGGCAGTTGCAGCGGTTCTTCGAGGAGTACAAGGTGCTCGAGCACAAGCAGGTGGTCGTGGAAGACCTGCTCGGCCCCCTGGACGCGGTGCGCATCATCACCGAGGCGCTCGAACTCTATCGCCGCCTTCGCCGCGGCGAGCTCTGAAGACCGGCCTGCCCTTCTAGGCCGGAGGCGCCTCCGGCGGCGGCGCGGGCTCGGACGCAGGTGGCTCCGGGGCCGGAGCGGCGGGGGCGGGTGCCGCGGGCACGCCCGGCGCGCCGGGCGCAGTTGCAGCAGGATCGTCGGCGAGCGACTCGGCCGCCTCCGGATCCCGAGGCGGCGGCGCCACAGGCCGGGTGGGCGTTGTCTCCACCGTACCCATCCGCGCGAGGATGATGCGCTGGCGGCGCAGCAGCCGCGACGGCGGGCGTCCCGGGTTGTAGCGGCGCGGATTGATCAGCGCGCCCGCGAGGAGCGCCGCCTGCTGCCGCGACAGCCCCGACGCCGGCACGCCGAAATAGCGGCGCGATGCCGCTTCCGCGCCCCACACGCCATCACCCCACTCGACCACGTTGAGATAGATCTCGAAGATGCGCTGCTTCGACAGCTCCGCTTCGAGGCGCCGGGTGATCACCAGCTCGCGCAGCTTGCGCAGCGGATCGCGCGACGGCGACAGATACAGGTTCTTGGCCAGCTGCTGCGTGATCGTGCTCGCGCCGCGGGGCACGTCGCCGCGCTCGAGCGCCTGCTTCACCGCGAGACGGATCTGCTCGACGTCGATTCCGTCGTGCTGCCAGAAGGCGCTGTCCTCGGCGGCCAGCACCGCCCGCCGCAGGTTGGGCGAGATGCGGGAGTACGGCACCCACCGCTGATCGAACTGGAACGGCTTGCCGGCGCGGTCCGCCTCCTGGATGCGCAGCTCCATGAAGGCCGTCGTCTTCGGATTGGTGGTGGCCAGCGGCCGCACGTCGGGCAGCGTCAAATAGGTGTAGGCCACCGCGCCGAACACGACGGCGGCGGCCCCGGCCAGCCACCGGAGAAACGGCAGCCGGCGCTTACCCGGCAACGACGACCCTGGTCCGGGTGCCTACCTGCGGCGGCGGCGACCCGGGCGCGGCGGAGTTCAAGGCGGCCATTGCCTGACCCTGCGCTTGCTACACCGCCGTGAGCTGCGACCGCAGCTCCGCCTCGGCCGCGGCCACACCCGCGCCCGGCGGCACGCGGTGACCCTGCGTCGAGAGCGCCGCTTCGAGCGCCGCGAGGAACTGCAGCAACGTCTGCGGCGTGGAGCTGGCACCCATCAGCCCCACACGCCAGATCTTGCCGGCCAGTGGACCGAGCCCCGCGCCGACCTCGAGGTTGAACGTGCCGAGCAGCGTCTTGCGCACGCCGAGCTCGTCCACCCCGGCGGGGACCCGCACGGTGTTGAGCGTCCACAGGCGCTCGCCCGCCGGCGGCAGCAGCGACAGCCCCATCCCCTCGATACCGGCGACGAGCGCGCGATGATGCCGCTCGTGCCGCGCGTAGCGCGCCTCGAGACCTTCTTCCTCGGCCATCAGCAGCGCCTCGCGCAATGCGTAGATCAAGGTCGTCGACAGCGTGTGGTGGTACTTGCGCCCCTGCCAGTAGTCCTCGAGCAGCTTCAGATCCAGATAGAAGCTGCGGCACTTCACCATCTTCGCGCGCGCCGCGCCGGAGTAGGCCACCGGCGACATGCCCGACGGCGCGCCGATGCACTTCTGACTGCACGAGTAGGCGATGTCCACGCCCCAGCCGGCGAGATCGACCGGGTGGCCGCCGAGCGACGTCACCATGTCCACGATGGTGAGCGCACCATACTCGCGGGCGATCGCGGCCAGCTCCTTCACCGGGTTGATCACCCCGGTGGAGGTTTCGGCGTGGACGACGCCGACGACCTCGGCGCCGCCCTTCTTCAGCTCGCCCCGCAGCAGCGACGGATCGACCGCGCGGCCCCACTCCACGTCGATGCGGCGCACGATGGCGCCGTAGCGCTCCATGATCTGCACCAGGCGCTCGCCGAAGTAGCCGGAGACGACCACGATCGCGCGGGTGCCTTCGGATACCACGTTGGCCACCGCGGCTTCCATCGCGGACGTGCCGGTGCCGGATGTGGCGATGGTGAGCGCCTGCTCGTCGGCCTTGAAGAGGCGCCGGAGTGACAGGCGCACGTCGTCGAGCAGCGGCACGAAGTCGGGGTCGAGATGGCTGAGCACGGGCGCGGCCATGGCGCGCATGACGCGCGGAGCGATGAGGCTGGGGCCGGGCCCGAGCAGAATGCGTTCGGTGGACGGAAGGGGCATCAGGGCGAAAACCTCGTTCGGGTTGGATCGGTGTTAGCGACGTACGTAGGGCGGGGCTTCTGCCTCCGCCAAGGCTTCGGCAGACAAGTCAGCCCCGCCGTGAGCGGCAGTCGCCGCGCTGTGAACCACGGGCAGCGCCTCGAGCGCCTCGAGTTGGCCGCGCAGGGTTTCGACGATTGCCGCCGGCGCGCGCTGCAGCGGCGGCCGCGGCGGTCCGCCGGCATAGCCGAGCAGGTCGAGCGCCGCCTTGAGGGCCGGCACGCCGTGCGCGGTGCCGATGGTGCGCGCGACCGGGGTGAGGCGGCTCTGCAGCGCGCGCGCCAGTTCGACCCGGCTGGCGCGAACCAGCGTCTGCAGACGGACGCAGTCGTCGGGGAAGAGCGACGCCAGCGCCAGGATGCCGCCGTCGCAGCCGGCGCAGAGGGCATGGAAATAGGTGGTGGCCGAGCCGGCCAGCACCGTGAAGTCGTCAGGGGTGCGGGCGACGTACTCCGCAATCTGCGCCAGATCGCTGCCCGACTCCTTGATGCCGACGATGTTGGGATGGGTGGCGAGCGCCGCCACCGCGTCCACCGGCAGGTTCACCCCGGTGAACATCGTGACGTTGTAGAGCAGCACCGGCACCGGCGAGGCGTCGGCCACCGCCGTGTAGTGCCGCGCGAACACCTCGCCCGTCATCTGCGACTTGAAGAACCCGGGCGTACGCACCAGTACCGCGTCGGCGCCCTCGCGCGCCGCGCGCCGCGTGGCGGCGATCGTCGCGCGGGTGGACTCGCGTCCAGTGCCCACGATCAAGGGACGGCCGGCGGGCACCTCGTCGCGGGCGACCGCCACGACCCGATCGGCTTCGTCGTCGTCGAGCTGGACGGCTTCGCCGTTGGAGCCGAGCACCACCAGACCGGTGAGTGAACTGGCCATCCACCGCCGCACGTTGCCGCGCAGGCCGGCCTCGTCCACGGTGTCGTCGTCACGAAATGGCGTGACGATGGGCGTGTACACGCCCGCGAACGGTTTCATCGATCCAATTGTACCTGGGGGTCTACCTGGGGGCGCGGGCGGACCTGTACCGCGAGGTTCACGCCCAGAACCACGAGAAAGATCGCCCCGGCCGGGGCCAGGGCCCACGGCGCGTCGCCAAGCAGCGCCGCATTGGCCGCCTCCTGCAGCATGGTGCCCCAGGTGGGCGTGGCCTCAGGAAACCCCAGGCCGATGTACGACATCGTGGCCTCGGCCAGGATGAAGGCCGGCAGCAGCAGCGTCGCCTGGGTGACCAGGTGGCCTCGCGCGGCGGGCAGCAGATGCTGGAACAGCACGCGGCCAGGGCGCGCCCCCAGTGCCTCGGCAGCCGAGACGTAGTCGCGCGCCCGCTCCGACGCGACGATGGCCCGCACGCCGCGCGCGACCGTGGGCCATCCGAGCAGCACGAAGATCCCGGCCAGCGACAGGAACACCGTGCGCGGGGGCACGACCAGCGGGAGCGCCGCCCGCAGCGCCAGCACCACGTAGATCGCCGGCAGCACGAGCACGAACTCGGTGAGGCGCGACAGCAGCAGATCGGTGCGGCCGCCCGCATAGCCCGACACGCTGCCGACCACCGCGCCAAGGGCCGTCGCCCCGAGCGTCGCCAGCAGCGCCAACGCCAGCGTCAGCCGCGCCCCGTGCACGAGGCGCGCGAAGATGTCGCGACCGTAGCCGTCTGCGCCGAACAGCAGCAGCGGCGCGCCGGTTTCAGGGTCGGCGGTCACGAGCACTCCCCCGTCGAACCAGCGCAGCGGAATCCGGTCCGCCGTGTCGTTGGCGAAGGTGCGTTCGAGACGGCTCACCAGACGCTGGCGGTAGATGAAGGGGGGGCGTGGGCCACCGTCCCAGACGCGCACGCGCGTCGGCGGCGCGTTCACCAGATCGGGAAAGCCGCGTTGCGGCGGGTTTGGCGCCAGCCACGACGCCGCGGCAGCCGCGAGCGCCACCAGCGACAGCACCACGACCCCGGCGCGCCTCACGACCGCGCCTCATCGCGCACGCGCGGATCCACCGCGGCCAGCAGCAGGTCGCCAACCAGCGTACCGCAGGCCAGGAACAGCGACCCCATCGCGGCGCACCCCGCCACCAGGTAGATGTCGCGCGCCCGCAGCGCCTCGTACATCAGACGGCCGAGCCCTGGCCACGTCGTGACGTATTCGACGACGAACGACCCCGAGAGCAGCGCGCCGATCGCCACGCCGAGCACGGCGCAGATCGGACGCAGCGACACCGGCCAGGCGTGGCGCCAGATCAGATGGAGATCGGACACTCCGCGGGCGCGGGCGGCCCGCACGAACGGTTCGCCCACGACCTCCGTCATCGCCTGGGACTGCAGGCGCTCGAAGGTGGCCGCAATCGGCAGCGCCAGGGCCAGTGCCGGCAACGGCACGTGCCACGCCACGTCGAGAAGCCACCTGCCCCACGTGAGATCGCCGGCACCTGCCGACGTCATGCCGCCGGCGGGCAGCCAGCCAGTGCGCGCCGCCAGGAAGACGAAGATGAGCGAGGTGAGGAGCGGGGGCAGCGACACGCAGACCGCCGACACCGCGCGAATGACGGCGGACACACCTCCCGCGCGGCTGCCGCTCACCACCCCCATCGCCAGACCGCCCGCGGTGGCGACGACCAGAGCGACCGCCGCGAGGATGGCCGTATTCAGCGCCGCCGGCAACAGCACCCCCGCCACCGGGCGGTTGTAGAGAAACGACTCGCCGAAATCGAAGCGCAGCGCGCGCCCCGCCCACGCCAGCCACTGCGCCGCCACCGGACGATCGAGGCCGAACCGCGCGCGGGTGGCCGCCACTTCTTCCGGTTTCGGAAACGCGCCGAGCTGCGTGGTGACGTCGCCCGCAGCGGCGCGCGTGAGAACGAACGCCGCGGACGACGCACAGGCCACCAGTACCAGCGCGAACGCCACACGCCGCACGAAAAACGCTCGCATCGGTGGACGTGATTGTCGCGGAAACTGCGCCGGTTTGCGAGCATCGATCGTCCACGCGGCTGGTTTCACGACCGCAGTCGAGAGACATCCCTGCGGCATGGCGCTCGCATCACCGAGTCGCTAGAATGCAGCTCATGCCCGGCACCGACGGCGCTCTGCCCAACCCCCGAGGCGTGAAGCTCACCTGCGACGACTTCGTGCTGTTTCCCGACGATGGGCTGCGGCACGAGTTGATCGACGGAGAGCACTACGTGACGCCGTCGCCCAACACGAAGCACCAGCGCGTTTCCCTGAATCTCCTCTTTCTCATCGAGCAGTGGTTGCGACAACACCGCACCGGCCAGCTGTTCCACGCGCCCTTCGACGTGATCTTCTCGCGGTTCGACGTTGTGGAGCCCGACCTGCTCTACATGTCGAACGCCCGTGCTGCGCAGATCTTGACCGCGGCCAACGTGCAGGGCGTCCCCGAGCTCGTGGTGGAAATCGGTTCGCCAGGCACGCGCCGACGCGACGAGACGATCAAGCGCACCCTGTATGAACGCGCCGGCGTGTCCGAGTACTGGGTCGTCGATCCCGAGCTCGACATCGTGCGCGTCTACCGGCGCGACGGGGAGCGTTTCGCCCGGCCGCTCGAACTCTCGGCCGAAGCCGGCGACGTGCTGGCCTCCCAACTGCTGCCCGGCCTCGCACTGCCGCTTCAAGCCATCTTCCACACCTAGAAGCGGGTCTTCAGACCCGCCTGACCGCGATCCTCGACATCAGTCTTACAATTAGTAAGATCGCCCACATGTCTTCCCGCCTTGCCCGCCCGCCACGCCTGTCGGCGAAGGAAACGCTGATCGTCGAGCTGCTGCTCCGCGACGAGGAGCTCTACGGCCTCCAACTCGTCGCGGCGTCGCGCGGCAGGCTGAAGCGCGGCACCGTCTACGTCACCCTCGGGCGCATGGAAGACAAGGGGTTCATCACCGCCCGCGAAGAAGCACCGCCACCGGAGGAGGGCGGGCTACCGCGGCGCGTCTACCGAGTGACGTCGCTCGGACGCCATGTCTACGAGGCCTGGAACGCCGCCGCGCTGCACCTGGCCTCGCTGAGGCTGGTGCGATGACGGCCCGGGGACGTCGTGTCCACGCGCTGGCGACGCGGTGGTGCAGCGAGCGCGCGCGCCGGCGCCTGGGTCGCTCTGATCGTGGTTTCGGTGTTGACCGCGCTCTTCGTATCTCTGCCCCTGGCCAAGCTGGACGCTTCGCTGTGGCTTTCGATCTACCTGATCCCTCAGGCGCTGCCGCTCAGCGTGCCGTTCGGGCTCGCGGTCGCGGTCGCACCGATGCTGCCCGCCGCGCCTGGACGCGGGCGGGTTTGACCAGTGTGGCGCTCTTTCTCTGCGCATCACACTACGCGCTCCAGTCGTCCACATGGACGCTCGTGGCCATCACAATCGTGCCGCCGATCGTACTGGGCTGGACGCCCGATGCCATCTGTGGTCTCGCCGCGCTCCTGCTGGCCTGTGGCTCGCGTTCTGTGCCTACCGCGCCGCCGGCGCCGACACGCTGAGCATGTCCACGTTCCACAGCAGGTTGGGCCGGATCACCGACGGCACCGCGCCCTGCACGCGCGTGGAATGCGCGGCATAGAGCCGCGGTACGGCGAAGAAGAGCGCCGGCGCGTTCTCGGCCATGATCCTCTGCACCTGGTTGAACAGCTCGCGGCGTTTGTCCATGTCGATCGTGCGCGCCTGCTCCTGCATCAGCGCGTCGATCCGCGCCTCCCACTCGGTGGCCGGTTTCTCTGAGGCGATGTTCCAGAAGTGCCCCTCGCCTGAACTGACCCAGTAGTCCATGTTGCCGGCCGGGTCCGTGTCGGTGACCAGCACGCGCATGTAGATGGCGTCGTAGTCGCAGGCGCGCAGGCGCTGCACCATCTGCCCGAACTCGAGCGGCGCCACGTCGAGCGCCACGCCCACCTTGGCCGCGGCCTCGCGCACGACCGTCGTGCCGCGCTCGTACCAGGTGACGCCTTTCTGCGTCAGCACCGTGAAGCGCGCTTCAGTGCCCTTGGCGTCTTCCACGATGCCGTTGCCGTTGCGATCTTCGAGACCGATCGAGGCGAGCAGCGCCTTGGCCTTCGCCTCGTCGTGGGGATACCGCGGGACGTTGGGCGAGAACCACTCCTTGTTGCCTGGCGTGATCGGCCCCCAGATCGGCACCGCCTCGCCCAGAAACACCGTCTGCGCGAACTCCTCGCGGTCCACCGCGTGCGAGAGCGCCTGCCGGAACTCGGGCCGTTGAACGAAGGCCCACCGTGGATCCTTCCGGCGCACCCCGGGCTTCAGGCAGAACCAGAAGGCGTCGGCATCCGTGGCCACGCCGATTTCCTGCATCGTCAGCGTGCCCTGCTGTTCGAGGCGCTTCACCGGCACGTAGTCGTCGGGGCGCAGCGCGTCCTGCGTGAGGTCCGTTGCGCCGCTCTGCAGGCGCAGCAGCTCCGCGTTCTGGTCCGGGACGATCTCGAGGATCACGCGATCGAGATAGGGCAGCCCCTGGCCGTCAGGCGCCTTGCGCCAGTAGTTCGGGTTGCGATCGAAGACCAGACGCTGGGCCGGCGTGTATTCCTTGATCACGAACGGCCCCAGGCCGACGATCTCGGCCGGCGGCGTGGACGCACCCCACGCCTGGGCGAACTCGCCGGCCGCATAGGCCGCTTCGAGCTTGTGCTTCGGCAGGATGGTCACCTGGTCGAGCATCCGCAGGCCCGACCCCGAGGGGACGGCAAAGGTGAGGGTGACCGTGTCGGCGTCGGGCGTCGCCACCCCGATCGGCTGTCCCCCCGCCATCAGGACCGAGGCCACCACGCTCCCCGCCTTCGGGTCCATCGCGACCTTCAGCGTGAAAGCCACATCGGCCGAGGTGAACGGCGTGCCGTCCGACCACTGCACGCCTCTCCGCAAGTGCAGGGTGTGGGTGAGCCCGTCCGGGCTCGAGTCCCAGCGTTCGGCCAACCAGGGTTCCACCTCGAAGGTGGCCTTGTTGACCCGCACGAGCCGTGCCTGAGTGAGGATCGAGAGCAGTTCCGTCGACTGGTTGCCGACGGCGATGCGATTGAACGATCGGGGCTCGCTCCGAACTGAGACAACCAATTGGCCACCCCGGCGCGCATCAACCCGCCCGGGAGTTCCCTGGGGCGATCGGCCCGATTGGACCAACCAAATCAGGGTCAAAACCACGATCAGCGTGAAGAGAGCGCCGACGACTCGCAGGGCTCGAAAACGCATTGTTGGCTACTCCGGCCAAGTTCCTGGCCGCTCAAAAAAACCTGTGCAGAAAGGCGCAGAATCCGTGCAAAAGCCCTGTTCGGCGAGCGGGCCTTCGTCGTTACCCGCGGATACAGCCGCGCTTGGCTAACGGACTGGCTGTGGAGGGGTATCGGCGAATCGGTTTCTCTCCGCTACCAATCCCATCTAACAGCCCATTTCACAACTACTTATAGTCGGACCAGAAATTAGAGATTCGTCTGGCACAAGGTCTGCCCCTAGGTATGACCAGTTGGAGGACCAGACGTTGCCCGAATCTCACCCCACTTCCCCCCAGACCCAGGCGCTGTCCGCAGAAACGAAGTATGGCCGCAGCGTGTCCCTTATGCAGGCGGCCGCGCTACTTCAGGTGTCGCGACGGACGATCTACAACCGCATTCGCGACGGCCATCTGGCCACGATTCGCATCCACGGATCGCAACGCGTACTCACCTCGTCGCTCTTCGGCACGGAAGGCGCGCGGCTGCCCGCGCAATCTCCAGACACTGCGGAATCGGCGCAGCTTTAACGGCCGCGACAACCGGAGTCTCGCTATGACGTGCTGCCATCTCTTGCAGATCCGCTCTCGAGTCTACCGGGCCGCCACTCTCGTCGCCGTCCTGAGCCTGCTCGCGGCCACGGCCGCGCAGGCTCAGGGACGGCGGGCGCGCCTGTCCGACGACCTGGCGAAGAAGCTCGAACAAGGAGATGGCACCACCACCTCGGTCATCGTCAACGGCAGTCAGCAACGCGCGCTGGCTGTGGCCGCCCGGCACGGCCTGCGCGTGGCGAAGCTGCTCGATACAGGCGCCGTGCTCGAGGTGCCGGCCGGCAACCTGGCCAGGCTGGCCGCGGACCCGGCGGTGGACGTGCTGAGTACCGATCAGGACGTGATGAGCACGACGGTGACCAACACCGCCATCGGCGCCGACCTGCTGCAGAGCGCCGGCCAAGTGGCCGCCAATCTCGGGCCGGTGACCGGCAAGGGCGTGGGCGTGGCCGTGATCGACTCGGGCGTCGGCATCGTGCCGCAGCTGCTCGGGCGCGTCCTGCTGCGCAAGGACTTCACCGGCGCGCGCATCGCCAACCCCCTCGACCAGTACGGGCACGGCACCCACGTGGCCGGCATCATTGCCGCCGCCTCCCTGCTCCCGTTCGACGAGACCACGGGCGTGGCGCCGGGAGCGAACATCATCAGCCTGAAGGTGCTCGACGCCAAGGGCGCCGGCAAGGCCAGCGCCGTGATTCAGGCGATCGACTACGCGATCGCCAACAGGAAGCAGTTCAACATCAAGGTGATCAACCTGTCGCTCGGCGGCGCCGTGCTGCAGTCCTACAAGGACGATCCGCTGTGCCAGGCCGTGGAGCGCGCGTTCCGCGCCGGCATCGTGGTGGTGGCCGCCGCCGGCAACCACGGAAAGCTCCCCGACGGCAGGCGGGTGGCTGGCCTGATCTCGAGCCCCGGCAACTCCCCCTTCGCCATCACCGTCGGGGCCCTGAACACCAAGGGCACGCCATTCCGCAGCGACGACGTGATAGCCACCTACAGCTCGATTGGCCCCACGCGCTTCGACAAGCTCCTGAAGCCGGACCTGGTGGCCCCGGGCAACAAGATCATTGGCCTGGCGTTTCCGGGCTCCACCCTCGTGAAGGAGCACCCCGAGCTCGTCACCGGCCGGCTCCTGAACCTGCGCCTCACCTTGAGCGGCACCAGCCAGGCCGCCGCGGTGGTGAGCGGCGCCGTGGCGCTGATGGACCAGGTGCTGAAGCTGACCCCCGCCCAAGTGAAGGCTCGCCTGCAGTTCGGGGCCGAGACCATGGAGGGGACCGGCCTGGCCGTGAGCGGCGCCGGCGCCCTGAACGTGGTGGCCGCCCTGGCCGCACCTAAAGCTAAGTCCACCGTCATTGCCGGGGAGAGAGTCGAGACCGCCCGCCTGGTGTTCGGAGGTAAGCGGGTCTTCGCTGACACCATCGTCTGGGCTGACACCATCGTCTGGGCCGACACCATCGTCTGGGCTGACACCATCGTCTGGGCCGACACCATCGTCTGGGCTGACACCATCGTCTGGGCTGACTAGTGCACGCCGTTACTCACAACTGCGGAGCGAGGTGATCTAATGTCGTAATGCTGATGAGCCGATAGGCCCACTACAAGGCCTTGAGCTCCGATACGCGTCCCGTTCGAACAGCCTACGTCAGCGTCGTAGTCGCCACCGGCCTCACGGTCATCGGCCTGTCGCTGTGGGAATTGGCAGCGAATCCACCAGGATTCCAGTGGTTGGTCCTCGTGTCGTTGACGGTCTTGGCCGGCTGCTTCACGATCCAGCTTCCGTCTTTGCCTGCCAACCTTTCTGTTTCAGAAACGTTCGTCTTTACCTCCGTATTGCTGTTCGGCACCGCTGCAGGAACCGTAACGGTGGTTTTGGATGCACTCGTTATCTCGTTCTGGATGAAGACGGCAAGGAGCACCCCGAGTCGGTTGCTCTTTAACGCCGCCGCACCAGCAATCGCGATCCGGGCTGCCGCGGACGGCTTTTTCCTTGCGTCTGGGACGATCCCCGGCCAAATCGACCGAAACGCACTCGGCCACGTGGTGATTCCGATCTTCGGACTGGCGCTGTTGTATTTCACGTTCAACAGTTGCCTGATTGCCGGCGCAATGGCGACTGACCGAGGCTCTGCCGCAATCAGGATGTGGCGGCGCAACCTTCCCGCCGTCAGCATCAACTACTTCGTTGGCAGCTCGATCGCAATGTTCATCGCGGCCTACACGGACGAAATCAACATCGCCGTCCTTGCCATCATCGTCCCAGTACTACTGGTGTCCTACCTCACGTTTCGCACCTCCATGGGACGCCTCGAAGACGCCAACCGGCATGTGCGACATATCAACGAACTCTATCTATCGACGATAGAAGCGTTGGCCATGGCTGTCGACGCCAAGGACCAAATCACACACGGGCATATTCGTCGCGTTCAGGTCTTTGCCACACTGCTGGCGCGCCGTCTAGGCGTCTCTGACGAGCAGCAACTGAGGGCTATCGAAGCAGCCGCGTTGCTTCATGACATGGGCAAGCTTGCCATTCCCGAATACATCCTGAACAAACCTGGAAAGCTGACGCCGGCAGAGTTCGAAAAAATGAAGCGCCATGCCGACATCGGCGCCGATCTTCTGTCATCGATTAGCTTTCCGTACCCCGTAGTCCCCATCGTGCGTCATCATCACGAGAACTGGAACGGGACTGGGTATCCCTCTGGTGTAGCCGGCCACGACATTCCACTCGGGGCGCGAATCCTGTCTGTTGTCGATTGCTTCGACGCACTGACCTCGGATCGTCCATATCGACCGATGCTGTCACACGAGGACGCGTTCTCGATTCTGAAGGAGCGCCGAGGTGCCATGTACGATCCGTTAGTCGTTGACACCTTTGTCGACGCATTCCCGGAGATTTCTCCCGCCGCAATCCAGGCCGGTCAGCAGGCGCGCAGCCTGATGCCGACGTTTGACGGCGGTTCACCAGCTTCGGGTCCCTTACAACAGATCCGCACAAGTGCCGCGCAGAGCACCCTATTGAACGAGTGCGCTCAGGCAGTTCGCCATACGTCTTCGGCCCGAGAGGCTGTCTCCGTAGCTGCGCAGTTTGCCCAGATGTTGATCCCGCAGGCTCGGGTATGTGCCCTCTTCCAGTACTCGCCTCATACAGACGACTTGACGTGCATCCATGCAACAGGTGAAGACTCGATACTAGGCCTGGTGATTCGGCACGGCGAGAAGACGACTGGATGGGCCGTAGCGCACGACACGATAATGGCGAATTCCCCGGCCGCGCTCGATCTAGCTGAGCGCGCTGACGCGGTCTCTCCCCCCTTGACAGCAACGATGGTCGTACCGCTACGAACTGACGGGCGCATCGTTGGCGCATTTACAATCTACTCGTCGGCCTCCGAACCTTTTTCGGACGACAATCAATATTCGGCCGAGCGAATCGCCGGAACATTACTGGACGCTGGCATCCTAGCCAGCCGGCAGGATGCCGCAGCGTCAGTGCCCGTTAGAGTCGGGTACTAGGTCCGAATCGCCGCTTTCATCACAATTTCTGCGTACCCGGCCGGGGTACGGGCGCCGATGACGCTCACCAGCCGACTCTAGCCGATGCGTTCGCTCAATGAAGCGGTTAGGATCGCGGTCCATGAGCCTGACACGCGGTGCAGTCTGGCAGCTGTTTGACGCCGGCGAGTATGGTCGCATTCTTGAAGCTGTTCGCCAGTCACAATTTGACGGTCGCCTCGATCCCTCCATTGGAGCCCTCGTCGCATACGCTTGCTTCGAAGCCGGCGCGACAGACTTGGCACAATCGCTCGCGTTGGACCGTACGGAGTCACAGACGCCGGGCGTCAGAGCTCGAGCACAGCTTGTTCTCGCCTTGTGTCTTCGCGCCTCTGGTAAGGTCACCGAAGCAAGGCGCCTTCACCAGGCATCGATCAGATCGGCAGAGGAAACCGACGACGAAGACCTAAAGGCCTGGGCGGCGCTCCATCTGCTACGGCATTCGACAATCAGCGCACCAAGGAATGTCGCCGCGGCGATGATACCGTCCGTTCGCGCCCAGGTGCAGCGGTCGGGTTCTCCGCGGGCGACAGCCTACCTACATGCCACCGTTGCCGTAGGCGAGGGTCAAGCGGGACGCATTCGTGAAGCGCAACGACACTGTCGACTTGCGAAAGAGTTCGTCGCGGCGGCTCCGCACGCCTGGTTGAACTGTTCAGTCTTGGGCGTGACGGCCGCTATCGCCCTGGCGGCTTGCGATTTCGCCGAGGCGAGAGAATGCCTTGAGGGACTTCAACGCGTTGCTCTAGAACATGGTCTCGCGGCTGATCGCTTAAGAGCCAATGTAAACGTGGGGCACCTTGCGATAGTCACAGGCGACTACGAGACGGCCGAGCGCGCCCTGCGGGAGGTCATGCGATCGCCTCTGACAT
>DATMDI010000110.1:0-6417 GCA_035557875.1 Vicinamibacterales bacterium | reverse complement strand
CGCTCAACCGTCGCAGGTTCGACGAGCACGCCATCGTCGTAGAGCGCCGCAAAGACCTCACCGCGCCACGCATCGACCCAGGTGGCGACGCGCCGCGGCCTGTCGCTGGCAGCCGCGCGCGCCAACGCGTCGAGGGCGGAGATCCCCACCAGCGGGCGCGCCGCCGCGAGGGCGAGCCCCTGCATCGCGGCGATGCCGACGCGCAGACCGGTGAACGAGCCGGGGCCGATCGCCACCGCGAAGACGTCCACGTCCGCCAGCGCGCAGCCGGCGCGGTCGAGCGCGGTCATCAAATCCGCCGGCAGGCGCTCCCCGTGGGATCGAGCCGGGTCGCCCGGCACTTCGGCCAGCACCAGGTCGCCACGCACGACGGCGCAGCTGCCCATTCGCGTGCTGGTGTCGAGCGCCAGGGTCACCATGAGTACTACGCGATAATAGCGCTGGCGAGCCTGCGCCTCGGATAGCCCGCCCTCGGGGCGGGCGCAGGAGTCCGCCCCCAGCCCATTGATGTCCACCACCACCGCCACCCCAACCCCGGCGATGAGGCAGTACCTCGAAGCCAAGCGCCAGCATCGGGATGCCATCGTCTTTTTCCGGATGGGCGACTTCTACGAGATGTTCTACGAAGACGCCCTCACCGCCTCGCGCGCGCTCGAGCTCACGCTCACGTCGCGGTCGAAGGACGCCGGTGGCAACGGAATTCCCATGTGCGGGGTGCCCTATCACGCCGCCGACGCGTATCTCGCCCGCCTGGTGCGCAAAGGGTTTCGCGTCGCCATCTGCGAGCAGGTGGAGGACCCGAAGACGGCGAAGGGGCTGGTCAAGCGCGAGGTCGTCCGCGTCGTCTCGCCGGGCACGCTCACCGACACGTCCTACCTCGAGGCCCGGGAGCCGTCGTTCATGATGGCGATCGTGCCTGGCCGCAGGCACGGCACCAGGCTCCTCGACGACGGCCGCACCGCCCTGGCCACCGCGGACGACGACCTGATCGGCGCGGCGCTCGTCGATCTGTCGACCGGTGAGTTCAGCGCCACCGAGTACCGCGGACCGGCCGGCCTGCAGGCGCTCGCCGACGAAATCGCGGTGCTGCGGCCGCGCGAAATCGTCGTCCCCGACGACTCGCCGGTGCTGGAGGCGCTGCCGGAGATCGCGCGTCTGTCGCTGCCGGTGACGAAGCTCGATGCCGGTGCCTTCCTGCCCGACGCGGCCACCCGCACGTTGTTGCGTCAGCTCAACGCCCACAGCCTCGATGGCTTCGGCCTCGACGGGCACCAGACGGCCACCATGGCCGCGGGTGCGCTGGCCCACTATCTCCGCGAGACGCAGAAAGCCGATCTCGCCCACGTGCGCGCCGTCGTCTACCGCACCACGGCCGAAAGCCTGATCGTCGACCCCGTGACGCTGCGGCACCTCGAAGTCGTGACCGGCAGCGAGGGCGGCATGCAGGGGTCGCTGCTGCACGAGATCGATCGCACGGCCACCGCGATGGGTGCACGGCTGCTGCGGGCCTGGCTGCTCCGCCCGCTCCTGGCGCTCGAGCCGATTCGCGACCGGCTCGACGCGGTCGAAGACCTCGCGTTCCGTGCCACCGAACGCGGGCGGCTGCGCGAAGCGCTTGCCGCGGTCCACGATCTCGAGCGGCTGGTCGCGCGCGCGTCGCTTGGCACCGCCGGACCGCGCGACCTCGTGGCGCTCCGCGACTCCTGCGCCGCGATTCCCCGAGTCCGTGCCGAGCTCGACGGCTTCCAGGCGCCGCTCCTCCGCAGCCTCGTCGCCGGCCTCGACGATCTCGCCGACGTGCGGGATCGTATCCAGGCGACGCTGCTCGACGAACCGCCGGCGCTCGCCCGCGAGGGCGGCTTCACCCGCGACGGCTTCGACGCCGCCCTCGACGAGATCCGCGTCATCAGCCGATCGGGCCGCCGGACCATCGCCGAGATGGAGGAACAGGAGCGCGCACGGACCGGGATCGGATCGCTCAAGATCAAGTTCAACCGCGTGTTCGGCTATTACATCGAGATTTCGAAGTCGAACCTGCACCTGGCTCCGGCCGACTACCAGCGCAAGCAGACCATCGCCGGCGGCGAGCGCTTCACCACGCCGGCCTTGAAGGACTACGAGGAGCGCGTGCTCGGGGCCGACGAGCGCGTCCTGGCGCGCGAGCTCGAGATCTTCGATGCGCTGCGGCGTGCGGTCGCCGCCGAGTCGCCGCGGGTGCAGGACTGCGCCCGCATCCTGGCCACGGTCGATGTGCTGGCCGGGCTCGCAGAAACGGCGACCATCTGCAACTACACCAAGCCGCACGTGCACGATGGCGATGAACTGGTGGCGACCGACGTCCGGCACCCGGTCGTGGAGCGACACACCAGCGAGGCGTTCGTGCCGAACGACGTCGATCTGAACGGCACGTCACGGCAGGTCGTCATCCTCACCGGGCCGAACATGGGCGGCAAGTCCACCTATCTGCGGCAGACGGCGCTGCTGCCGCTGCTCGCGCAGATCGGTTCGTTCGTGCCGGCGCGGGATGCCAAGCTGCCGCTCGTGGACCGCATTTTCGCGCGCGTGGGCGCCTCCGACAACATCGCCCGGGGCCACTCCACCTTCATGGTCGAGATGCAGGAGACCGCGCACATCCTCCATACGGCGAGCAGCCGCAGCCTCGTCGTGCTCGATGAGATTGGACGCGGCACGTCCACGTTCGACGGATTGAGCATTGCCTGGGCCGTGGCGGAATACCTGGCGAACCCGGCGCGCACGTCGCGGCCGAAGACGCTTTTCGCCACCCACTATCACGAGCTCACCGACCTGGCCGACGCTCAGGCCGGCGTCGTGAACGCTCACGTGGCAGCCCGCGAGTGGAAGGACGACATCATCTTCCTGCGCAAGATCATCCCGGGACGCGCCGACCGCAGCTACGGGATTCAGGTGGCGCGGCTCGCGGGGCTTCCGCCGGTGGTCATCGCCCGTGCCAAGGAGATCCTCTCCGGCCTCGAACACGACGAGCTGTCGCGCGGCGGCCGCCCGACGCTCTCCGGCAGCGCCGCTGCGGGCGCGCGACAGTTGGCGCTCTTCGCCAGCGGCACCGCCGCGGCCGATCCCCGCCTTCACGAAATCATCAGCCGCCTGCGCGCGCTCGACCCCGATCACACGACGCCGCGGCAGGCGCTCGACGCGCTCGCCGAACTGCGGCAACTGGCGGAGGACGCATGAACGCGCGACGTCTCCCGGCGGTGCTGCTCTGCGTGGCCCTGGCCGGCTGCGGCGGCGCGCCGGAGCGGGACCGGAACGTCGTCGTCGTGGCGGTTCGGACGCCTCCCAACAACCTGGATCCGCGGCAGGCCAACGACGAGACGTCGCAGCGGGTGGGGCAGCTGATCTTCAGCTGCCTGATGGACGTCGGCCCCGATCTGCGCGTCGTCCCGCGGCTGGCGTTGCGCCTCGACAACCCCGACCCGCTCACCTACGTGGCGCACCTGCGCCGCGGCGTGAAGTTCCACGACGGGCACGAGATGACCTCGAAGGACGTCGTCTACACCTACGCGGCGTTCCTGGATCCCGACTACATCTCGCCCTTCAAAGGCGCGTTTCGCGTGCTGGAATCCGTCCGCGCGCTCGACGACTACACCGTCGAGTTCCGCCTGAAGGAGCCGTTCGGGGCCTTCCCGGCACAGCTCGCGGGCGTCCCTCCCATCGTGCCGGCGGGCTCCGGCGACACGATGCGCACGTTCCCCATCGGCACCGGGCCCTACCGGTTCGTCAGCGCCGGGGACGACGTGGTGACCCTCTCCGCCTTCGAGGGCTACTTCGACGGGTTGCCGAACAACGCCGGCATCGTCCTGAAGGTCGTGCCCGACGACACCATGCGGGGGCTCGAGCTTCGGAAAGGGTCGGTAGACGTCGTCGTCAACGACCTCCCGCCCGACATGGTGCATCAGCTCGAGAGCGGCGACCACTTCCGCGTGCAGCGCGATCCGGGGCTCGACTTCTCGTACATCGGCGTGAACATGCGCGACCCGGTCCTGAAGGACAAGCGCGTGCGCCACGCCATCGGCTACGCCATCGATCGCGACGCGATCGTGAAGTACCTGCGCCGCGGCCTCGCCCGCCCCGCGATCGGCCTCGTCCCGCCACAAGCCTGGGCATTCGAGCCCGCGGTGCACGCCTTCACGTTCGATCCGGCGCGGGCGAGAACCCTGCTCGACGAGGCGGGCTACCGCGACCCGGATGGCGAGGGGCCGCGGCCGCGGCTGCGCCTGTCGCTCAAGATTTCGACCAACGAGGAAACGCGGCTGCAGTCCACGGTGATCCAACAGGACCTGCGGCGCGTGGGCATCGATCTCGACGTCCGCTCGTACGAGTTCGCCAGCTTCTACGCCGACGTGCTCAAGGGCGACTTCCAGCTCTTCTCGCTGCAGTGGGTCGGCGGCGCGCTCGCCGATCCCGACATCCTGCGGCGCGTGTTTCATTCACAACAGGTGCCGCCGGCCGGGTTCAATCGCGGCTATTACAGCAACCCCGAGGTGGATCGGCTGATCGACGCCGCGTCGCGAGCGTCCACCGACGAGGAGCGGCGCGCCAATTACGCGCAGGCGCAGCGGATCATCGCCGAGGACGCGCCGTACATTCCGATCTGGAACAAGGTCAACGTGATCCTGGCGCAGCCGGGTTACGCCGGGCTGCACCTGCCGCTGACGGGCGACTTCCAGGCGCTCAAGGATGTGCGATGGGCACCGCCGGGGGCGGTGCCCTCCGACGCGCTGCCGCTGGCGCCGGCGGTTACGACGCCGCCGCGTTGAGCGTGTCGAGGCCGGCGCGGGCTTCCGCCACGTAGGGCGAGTCGGGGTGCTGGTCCACGATCTGGGTGAAGGTCTGCTTCGCTTCCGCGGTGTTGCCCTTGGTGACGTAGGCCCTGGCCAGCTCGATCAGGATCGCGTCGACCGGCAGCTCGGACGAGTCCTGCGCGACCATCGTCTTCCAGGAGGCGATGGCGTCGTCGAGCTGTCCGGCCTTCGCCTGCGCATCCGCCTTACCAAGCCGCGCCATCCGCCCGTAGAGCGAATTGCCGCCGGCGCGCTGCTGGACGTCGTCGAAGGCCGTGATCGCTTCGGCGTGCCGCCCGAGCGCGGCGAGGGCGCCGGCCATGTGGTACCGCGCCGTGATCCCGGCGGCCTGATCGGGGTAGGCCTCGGCCGCGGCCTTCAGTTTCGGCAGCGCCGCGTTCAACTTGGCGGCCTCCGTGGAGAACGTGCCGGTAGCGTTGAACTGCGCCGCGGCGGGCGCGTCGCCTTCTGCGCCGGCGGCGGACGCGGGCACGACCCGGGCGTCGAGGGCGACGAGCGCCTCGGCCAGCAGTTCCTGCCCACGAGACTGCGACCGCTGACGCATCACCATGAAGCCGCCCGCCAGGCCGGCGATCACCAGGATGCCGACCACGGCGAGGCCAATCGTCTTCGCACGCGGGCCGACGAACTCCTGCGCCCCGGTCAGGGCCTTCGCGAGCTCGTTGTCTTTGAGGTGGTGTCGTTCGTTGTGTTTCATGATCTGCCTTGCATCCCTTGTCCCGTCGTACCTTCCCGGACACCAGCGCGCGCCAGGCCGTCCAGTGGCGTCCCCGGGCAGATTCGAACTGCCGGCCTCGCGCTTAGGAGGCGCGCGCTCTATCCATCTGAGCTACGGGGACGTCACCCCATTCTAGCGCCCTCACTCGAGCTCCGGGCGACCGCTGCGAGGACTCGGTCACCTATGCCTGATCGGGTCCTCAATACTGCAGGACCGAGTGAACGGCCTGCCCGGCCAGCTTCGCGCGCCCCGACAGGAACCCCAGTTCGATCAGGAAGACCAGGCCCACCAGGTCACCACCCAGATCGGCGACCAGCTTCGTCGCCGCGGCGGCGGTGCCGCCGGTGGCGAGGACGTCGTCCACGATCAGCACCTTCTGACCTCGGTTGACGGCATCGAGATGGATTTCGAGCGCGTCGGTGCCGTATTCGAGCGCGTACGACTCGCGGATGGCGCCCGCCGGCAGCTTGCCCGGCTTTCGGATGGGGACGAAGCCGGCCCCGAGCCGCTCGGCGACGGCGGCCCCCAGGATGAAGCCGCGGCTCTCGATGCCGACGACGACCTCGACGCCCCGCCCCTGGTACGGCTCGGCGAGCGCGTCGATCGTGGCCCGGTAACCTGCCGGGACGCGCAGCAGCGTGGTGATGTCGTAGAACAGGATGCCGGGCTTGGGAAAGTCGGGAACGTGGCGAATGTGTGCTTTGAGATCCATGCGTATCCGTGCGCGCCGCGGCGCGGGTGCGGGGGCCTGACAGCTAGCCCCGGACTGAAAATCCGTGATGTGCGCCCGAGGGCGGCTCGCGATCGTCTGTCGCGACGTCGGCGACCCGAGCCCCGCCGGGGCCTTGGCGAAGCGCG
>DATMDI010000109.1:0-4895 GCA_035557875.1 Vicinamibacterales bacterium | reverse complement strand
GGCGCGGCTCTCGCCCGAGGCCGGCAGCGTCGGCGCCACCAAACCGCTGCGCGTCATGCAGGCGTCGTGGTCGTCGCCGCTCACCAACCGCCTGCTGCTCGATGCCGGCTTTGGCGGCGTCTATTACGGCTGGGGCAGCTTCGAGCGCGACCCCAACCCGACCCACGATCTCACCCGCGTCACGGAGCAGTGCGCGGCCGGCTGTGCCGCCAACGGCGGCATCGCCGGGCTCGTCTACCGGGCGCAGGACTTCAACGTCAACAACACCGGCTCGTTCGGATGGAAGGGCAACGCCTCCTACGTCACCGGCAGCCACAGCATGAAGTTCGGCTACCAGGGCACCTGGATGGTCGACAAACGCAGCTGGATGACCAACTCCACCGAGCTCTCCTACCGCGTCACCAACGGCGTGCCGAACCAGCTCACGCAAACCCTCACGCCGTTCCAGAACGACGGCTACGCTGGATGGCACGCGGCGTTCTGGCAGGAGCAGTACACGCGCGGCCGCCTGTCGCTCCAGGGCGCGGTGCGCTACGACCACGCCACCAGCTGGTTTCCCGAGCAGACCCTCGGTCCGTCGAAGTACTTTCCCAACCGGATCACGTTCCCGGAGACCAAGGGGGTGGACGCCTACAACGACATCACTCCGCGCCTCGGGGTCGCCTACGACCTGTTCGGCAATGGCCGGACGGCGCTCAAGGCCAGCGCCGGCCGTTACCTCGAGGGCGTGGGCGTCTCGACCAACTATGCCAACGCCAACCCGACGCTGCGGATCCCGACCACGCTCGGCCCGTTCGGCGTTCAGGGTGTGACCCGCACCTGGACCGACGCCAACAGCAACTTCCTCCCCGACTGCGACCTCAACAACCTCCAGACACAGGATCTGCGGGGGGCCGGCGGTGACTTCTGCGGCATCGTGTCCAACACGCGGTGGGGCCAGAACGTGCTCACCAACAACTACGACCCGGATCTGCTCAAGGGCTGGGGCGTGCGTCCATCGGACTGGGACTACTCGGTGGCGATCCAGCAGCAGGTCCTCAGACGCCTGTCGGTGGAGGTCTCGTACAACCGCCGGGCGTTCCGCGGCTTCACGGTGCAGGACAACACCCTGGCGGCCGTCGGCGACTACACGCCGTACAGCATCCAGGCGCCGTCCGATCCGCGTCTGCCCGGCGGCGGAGGCTACACGGTGTCAGGCCTCTTCGACGTGGTCCCGAGCCTCGCCGGCCAGATCCTCAACACCGTGACCGACTCGTCGAAGTACGGCGACACGTCGCAAGTCTTCAACGGCCTGGACGTCACGGTGAACGCGCGCCAGGGAGGCGTCACATTCCAGGGCGGCACCAGCACGGGGCAGACGACGTCGGACTTCTGTGACGTGCGCGCGAATCTGCCCGAGCTCGTGCAGGCGATCGGCGCCGGTCTCCAGACGTCGAACGTCAGCACGACCAGCCCGTACTGCCATGTCGCGAGCGGGTTCCTGACCCAGTTCCGCGGCCTGGTCTCGTATGTCATCCCCAAGATCGATGTCCAGGTGAGCAGCGTGTTCCAGAGCAAGCCCGGACCGGCCCTGCTCGCCAACTACGTCGTCACACCGACGACGCCAGGCGTCACGCTCGGCCGCCCGTTCACCGGCGTACCGAACGTCACCGTCAACCTGATCGAGCCGGGAACGCTCTACGGCAACCGCATCAACCAGCTCGATCTGCGCATCGCCAAGCTGTTCCGGTTTGGCGGCACCAAGACGTTCGTGGGCGTCGATCTCTACAACACGCTCAACGACGACGCGATTCTGACCTACAACAACGCGTTCGTGCCGGGCGGCACCTGGCTGCAGCCGTTGACCGTCGTGACCGCGCGCATGATCCGCATCAGCGCGGAACTCACGTTCTGAACCTCGAGGACAGGTAGGACGGGTAAGACGGGTGGGACAGGTGGGAGGACGGGTGTGAGTTTTCCTACCTGTCCGACCTGTCCTACCTGTCCGATCGCCTCGGACGCGCCCAGCTTTCGACAAGCGTCCAGAGGACAAAGAGCACCGGCATCACGACGGCGGCGTAGATGGCCACTCCCCTGGTGCCGGCGCCGAGGAGCGACAGCGTCACCTGATCGCGGAACGGGTCGTCGTTGACGAGATACGTCCACGTCGCCGACGGTCCTTTCAGATCGACGCCGCCGATCTGCAGGCCGCCGGCTTCGATCCGGACGTCACGGAGCGACGCCAGCACGGCGTCGTGGAGCGCCGCGTCGAGCCGCGCGAACGCGGCGTTTGCCCCCTGGATGAACCGCTGCAGCGGATCCTCCCCGCCCAGCCGGACCAGGTGAATGCCCTCGCGCAGGTCGGCGCATTGCGCGAGATGCTCGCGCCACAGCCGATCGAGGTGGGCACGGGTCACGGCGACCTCGGCCTGGTCGGTCGCGTGCGCCCCCGCCGCCGCCACGAGCCGGCGCCGCGCACCGCGATCGTCGTCCCAGATCACCGGCGGCTCCGTGCCCGACAGCAACGCCGATCGCCGCTCCGTCACGCGCGCGTACTGATCTTCCACAACCGCGGCATAGCGCGCCAGCGTCAGGCGGATCTCGACGTTCTGCCCCTCGACGATGCGCTGCGCCCGGGCGATTTCCCGCATCACGACCGGATGGTCGATCGGATTGGCGCGCGCGACCGGCAGGTGGCGCGCGGGAATCAGCCGGACGAGACCGTAGCGGACGAACAGGTCGTCGTCGAGACTGAGAAAGAAGCGCGATTCGCCGGGGTCGCCCTGGCGGCCGGCCCGGCCGCGCAACTGCAGGTCCACGCGCCGGCTCTCGTGGCGGTTGGTGCCGATCACGTAGAGGCCGCCGAGCGCGATGACCCGGTCGGCACTGCCCGGCGAGCCGTCGCCGAGGCGGATGTCGGTGCCTCGCCCCGCCATGTTGGTCGCGATCGTCACCGCCGACGGCGCACCGGCTGCGGCGATGACGCTCGCCTCGTGCTCGTCCTCCTTGGCGTTGAGCACCTGGCACGGGATGCCTTGCGAGCGGAGAGCGGCATCGAGACGCTCAGACTCCGCCACGGTGAGCGTGCCGACCAGGACCGGGCGGCCAGCCGCGTGCGCGCGCGCCACATCGGCGATGACCGCCGCCTCCTTCGCGGCGCGATGCGTGAACACGAGATCGGGCCGATCGATCCGCCGGACCGGGCGATGGGTCGGAATCACGACGACGTCGAGGCCATAGAACTGGCGGAGCTCCGCGGCGGCGTCGCGGGCCGTGCCGGTCATGCCGCACAGCCGTGAGTACCCGCGCAGGTAGCGCTGCAGCGTCACCGACGCGAGCACCTGACCGTCATCCTGCCGTTCGAGCCCCTCCTTGGCTTCGAGCGCCGCCTGCAGCCCGTCGGGCCAATGCCGATCCGGGATCACGCGGCCCGTGAACTCGTCCACGATGCCGATGCGGCCGTCGCGGACGATGTAGTCGGCGTCGCGGTGCAGCAGCACCTGGGCGTGCAGGGCGCAGTTGATCTCGGCCAGCAGCGTTTCGTTCCCCGCGTCGTACAGCGACCCGCAGCCGAGCGCGCGCTCGACGTGCTCGAGCCCGGCGTCCGTCAGCTCGACGTCCCTCCGGTATTCGTCACACGCGTAGTGCACCTCGGGCGTGAGCGAAGCCGCGAGCGGCGCCAGCGCTCGGGTGGCTCCGGCCTCCCGCGGCACACGCCCCGCGATGACCAGCGGCACGCGAGCCTCGTCGACGAGCAGCGAGTCGGCTTCGTCCACGAGTGCGAACGATCGCGGCCGATGCACCACGTCTGCGACGGACGCGACCAGCTGGTCGCGGAGGTAATCGAATCCCGCTTCCTTGGCGGTGACGTAGGTGACGTCGGCGGCGTAGGCGCGCCGCCGCGCCGCGGCGTCCATGCCCTGCTGCACTACGCCGACCGACACGCCGAGCATTCCGTAGATCGGTCCCATCCACGCCGCGTCGCGGCGCGCCAGATAGTCGTTGAAGGTCAGCACGTGCGCGCCACGACGCTCGAGCGCATGCAGGGCCACAGGCAGGGTCGCCGTGAGCGTCTTTCCCTCGCCGGTCTGCATCTCGACGACGGCGCCAGCGTCGAGCGCGAGCGCGGCCACCACCTGCTCGTCGTACGGCCGCTGGCCCAGCACGCGGCGCGCGGCTTCGCGGACGAGGGCAAAGAGCTCGGCGCGTGTGTGGTCGCGCGGCCGGGTGGCGTGTGCGGCTCTCACAGCGCTGGCGCGCGCGGTCAGCGCTGCGTCGGCGAGCGAGCCGATGGCTGGCTCGTGTGCCGCGACGGCATCCAGTGCGGCGTCGAAGCCGCTGAGATCGAGCCGAACATGCGAGCCTCGGGCGCGAGCGAGCAGGTCGCGCCAGCCGATCGCGTTGCGCACGCGCCTGCGATTTCCATCTGAAGTCATCAGCTGATCCTCCGGCCGGTCTGAAGACTGGCCGCTACATTCGGTAGAGGGCGGCCTTCGGACCGGCGGCTACGTTCGGGTGTAGAGGGCGGTCTTCAGACCGCCCTGATTGCGATCAGCGGGAAACGGGAGGGGCGCGCTCGGGGAGCGCGGAGCGGAAGGCGTGCGGCTGTTCGACACCCACGGGAGCCGCGGTGACGGTGTCGAGCGGTTCGAGCTGTGGCAGCAGGATGGAGTCCGGCGGCGGCGGTGCCAGGTCGACGACGGCGGCACCCGGCACGAACACCGCCAGCGCCACCGCCGCGAGGCAGAGGATGACGAGCGGACGGCGCGCGCGGCGAAGCGTCAACACGAGACTCAGTCCTACGTGCGGATTGTGCCACGCCTGCGCTCCATCGGGGAACCCGGCTGTCAGCCTGGTGTCCAACGCAGCAAGACGGATCGCGCCGGCGCGGTCTCCTCGATCAGCAGCGGATTCTC
>DATMDI010000108.1:0-11420 GCA_035557875.1 Vicinamibacterales bacterium | reverse complement strand
TATACCCCGGCGAGGGCCGCTCAAGCGGCGGGACGATTGGCCGGTGGAAGGATGTGCTGCGCCAGGATCTGCTTGAGACGATCGGCGTCCACCGACTCGACGTCGAGCAGTTCCTGCGCCAGCGCGCGCACCGCCCCGCGGTCGCGTTCGACGATCTGCCGCGCGGTCTCGCAGCCGCGCATCACCAGCGCGCGGATCTCGTCATCGACGCGGCGGGCGGTGTCCTCGCTGAAGCCCGTGGCGCGGCCGTCCGGCTCGGACCCACCGGCGGGGCGGCGGAAGTGGATGGGCCCGAGCGACGACATGCCGAGCTCGCACACCATCTTGGCCGCCAGTTCCGTGGCGCGCTCGATGTCGTTCGAGGCGCCGCTCGTCATCTGACCCAGGCACAGCTCCTCGGCGACGCGCCCGGCCATGAGAATCGCGATCTGCGCTTCGATGAACGGTTTCGAGTGGTTGTGCCGGTCGGCCTCGGGGAGCTGCATGGTGACGCCCAGGGCGCGGCCGCGGGGGATGATCGTGACCTTGTGCAGCGGATCGGCGTCGGGCAGCAGCGCCGCCACCACGGCGTGACCGGCCTCGTGGTAGGCACACGTGACCCGCTCGTGCTCGCTCATCACCACCGACTTGCGCTCCACGCCCATCAGCACCTTGTCGCGAGCGGCGTCGAGATCGCGGTTCACCACCGTCGAGCGGCCGGCGCGCGCGGCCAGCAGCGCCGCTTCGTTCACCAGGTTCGCCAGGTCGGCGCCGGAGAACCCGGGCGTGCCGCGGGCGATCGAGCGCAGATCGACGTCGGGTTCGAGCGCGACCGCGCGCGCGTGCACCCGCAGGATCTGCTCGCGGCCCTTGAGATCGGGATTGCCGACGGTCACCTGCCGATCGAACCGCCCGGGCCGCAGCAGCGCCGAGTCGAGGATGTCGGCGCGGTTGGTGGCGGCGACCACCACGATGCTGTCGCTGCGCGAGAAGCCGTCCATCTCCACGAGCAGCTGGTTGAGAGTCTGCTCGCGCTCTTCGTGGCCGAGCGAATGACCGCCGCGGTTGCGCCCCACGGCGTCGAGCTCGTCGATGAAGATGATGCACGAAGGATGGCGGCGCGCCTCGCGAAACAGCTTGCGTACGCGCGCGGCGCCCACGCCGGCATACATCTCGACGAAGTCGGAGCCGCTCGCCGAGATGAAGGGCACGCCCGCCTCCCCCGCCATCGATCGTGCCAGCAGCGTTTTGCCGGTCCCGGGGGGCCCGACGAGCAGGATGCCGCGGGGAATGCGGCCGCCGATCGACGCGAAGCGTCCCGGCTGCTTCAGGAAGTCGACGATCTCCCGCACTTCGTCCTTGGCCTCGTCCACGCCCGCGACGTCGCTGAAGGTCACCGTCACGCCTTCCGGATCGATCGCCGTCAGCTTCTCGAACGTCGGTACGCGGCCGGAGATCTGGTGGCGGAGCACGAAGAGGACGAGCAGCCCCGAGCCGAGCAGCATGAGCGCCAGCAGGGTGGAACCGGAGGTCGGCGCGGCCACGCGTTCCACGTCGAAGCGCACACCACGGGCGACCAGCCCCGGCACGAACGCCGGAGTCGAGGCGATGTAGCCCTGCGGCGCCAGCGTTTCGAACTGAACACCGTCGCGACGGAGGTACGTGAACGTGTCAGCGTCGACGAGCAGCACCTTGACACGGTCGGCTTGCACGTCGCCAAGGAACGTCGAGAACGGCACACTGGGGGTGGACGAGCGGAGCGCGAGGGCCGTGCCACCGGCGATGGCGACGGTGAGGGCGATCGCGGCAGCCGCGATCCAGATCAGGCGGGGGCGAGGCAACTTGCGTCCGAACACAGTACTCCCCTAAACGCGACGAGAAGCCCAGTGGAACACCGGCGCAGGGCGGCGGGCCATCGGCTCGAATTTGTGTAGGAACGAAACGACGCTCGAGCGGTTCGAACGCCGTCCCGTTCAACGATTTTATCGGATTGCGAGGACGCTGCAAACAGATGATGCGCAGCGATTTGTGCCTCATCCTGGCGGTCCGGCTCGGCCGTACGGCGCGTACCCGGGAGGTCCCTGGGAATACGTCGGCGACAATTCACCGATGGGACAGCTGGACAGGTTCCGGGCAGCGCAGGACGCGCCCGGTTCGGGGTTCGAGGCAGCGCTGCAGGAGATCCGGGCTGGCGCCAAGGGTGGCCACTGGATTTGGTACGTCTTTCCCCAACTCCAGGGGCTGGGCGCGTCCGCGATGTCGCAGGCGTATGCGCTGGCGGACGCGGCCGCCGCCGCCGATTACGTGCGCGACCCGGTGCTGCGAGCGCGGCTGCTGACGATTACCGCCGCGGTGGCCGAGCAGGTGACGACGCGCGGGCGGCCGCTTCGCGCGCTCATGGGATCGGACGTGGATGCGCGGAAGCTCGTCTCGTCGCTCACGCTCTTCGAGGCGGTGGCCGCCACCCTCCATCGTGAAGACGGCCTCACCGACTACGCCGCGATCGCCCGCGCCGCCGGCGAGGTGCTCACTGCCGCCGCAGCCGAAGGCTACGCGCGCTGCGCGTACACGCTCGGACACCTCGCCAGCGGCCGATCATGACAGCAGCAGCCCCACCACGATCAAGGCGACGGCGCGAGTCTTGGTGAGCAGCTCGAACGCGCGCTGCCGGCGCTCGGTGAAAAGCGCGAACAGCGCATCGATGAAGAAGAAGCCTCCGAAGAAAGGCAGCTGACGCAGGAAGGACTGCCCCAGCCCGATGCGTGCCCCAGACTCGCGGACCACGCGGATACCCATCATCCGCTTTCCGAGCGTCCGGCCGCTGTGATATTCCGTCGTCACCGTATAAACGCTGAAGGCGATGAGGCCGCCCATGGGCGCGAAGATCGGCGCGACGTAGGCCGCGGGGTCTGGCAGCAGCGTGAAGGCCGCTGCGGCAATCGCCGCGATGGGGCCCAAGACCAGTATCCCGTCGATGACCTTGGCTGTCAGGCGCCGGCCCACCGTGGCGGCCGGCAGCGGCACCGCCGCAAGATACGACTCGGCGAGCGTCAGCGGATCGCCGAGCTGCTGCAGCACCTCGTCGAGCGGGCGCCCTTCCTGGAGGCGTTCGGCGATGTGCGATCGCAGGTCCATGGCGATCTGCTCCCGGACGGGCAGGCCGAACGGGACGAAGTCGATGACAGACTGGATGTAGCGGTCGCCGGTCATGGGTGCTCCTGCTGTGCGAGCAACTGGGCCATCGCGCTCGCAAACGCATTCCATTCGCGCGTCAGGCGGCCGAGCTCGTCGCGGCCGGCCTCGGTGAGCTGGTAGTACTTGCGCGGCACGCCGCGCGCCGGCGTCTCCCACCGCACCACGACGAAGCCCGCGCGCTCGAGGCGATACAACACGGGATACAACGTGCCGTCGGTGACCCCGAGCGCGCCGTTGGTCCGGCTCGTGAGCTTGGTCACGATCTCGTATCCGTAGGCCTCGCCGGACGCGAGCAGGTGCAGCACGATCAACTCGATGGACCCCCGTTTCAGCTCGCGCTCGATGCCAGCGCGGTCGTCGGCTCGGCTGGAGTCCTTGGCCACGACAGGATGGTATCGCAATATATCTTGCTACGCAAGGTATATGGTCATACCTTTGGATCGGGTGTGGCGCCTAGTAATCAGCTCTTGTTGGGCTGGGTCTCAGGCGTGTGCCGGGACAGAACGGTCGCGCTGGGTTTCGAGGTTGGTCTTGAGGGCCTGCGCGCCCGCCTCGATGACCGGCCGCAGGCTGGCGGCGGATTCGGCTGGCAGGAAGTCGGTGGTCCAGACGAAGCGGCAGCGTTGCGGGCCGTCGTCGACAATCTGCATCGCGGCGTGGTGATACGTGAGTCCGGGACTGTCGAGGACGCTGTAGGCCACACGACGCTTCGGCTCGTCCACGTCGATGATGCGCTCGTGCAGCATCGGCCCGTTGGTGAAATGCACCATTCGCATGTCGCCGTGGAGCTCAGCTCTATCGAGCACGGGCGCAAAGAGCTTGTCGGCGTCGCCAACCTGGCGCAACGCTCTCCAAGCCGTGTCCGCGCTCACGGCAACCTTCGACTCGATGTGAATGGAAGCCATACGCCCGCTCCTCCGTCGCCGCTGTGCCCGCGGCGGCTAGCTTCGTCGCTCGGGCCCCGATGGCCGCGCCGCCAGCGCGCGCACTTCGGGCTGAGAGTGCACCTCGGCGTGCGTGGCCCGCGGCATTTCCTCGCCGGTCGGGCCGACGATGTCGGGCGCGTGCGTGTCGCCTTGGAACTCGTCCTCGGGATCGTCGGGCATCTCGAATGGAGGAGGCGGATTCATGAGCCGTAGCTATTCAAGCGCCGTGCCCGAATCACCTCGACCGCTGACGAACCGGCCGCGTCGGCGGTAGGATCCGCGCGTGCGCCGCCTCCGCTCTGCCGCGTTTGCCCTGGTCGGGTTGCAGATCGCGGTGTCGGCCGCGGCCGAAGTCGTCCGCATCGACGTGCGCCGCCGCGACGACTACGGCAGCCACGAGCGCATCATCGGCCGCGTGCACTTCGCCGTCGATCCCGCGCTGCGCGCCAACCGCGGCATCGCCGATCTGGAACGCGTGCCCACCAACGCGGCCGGCAAGGTGGAGTTCGCGGCGGATCTCCTGTTCTTTCTGCCCAAGTCCTCCACCGCGGCGCGCGGCACCGTGTTTCTCGAGGTCGTCAACCGCGGCCGCGACCAATCGCTCGGGCTGATGAGCGCGGCGCGCCAGCGGGATCTCGCCCCCGAGCAGTGGGACCTCGGCGACCGTTTCGTGCTCACGCAAGGCTTTGCGGCGGCGTTCCTCGGCTGGCAGTTCGACGTGCAGCCGGCCCAGGGGCTGACGTTCGAGACACCGGTCGCGCCGGTGCGCGGTGTCGTCCGCGCCAGCTACATCGAGGACGGCAGCGGCCCGCGTTACACGGGCTTCGCGCTGCAGTATTGCGCGCGCAATCCGCTCCAGCCCGAGGCCGCCCTGTCGTTTCGCCGCGCGTTCGATGCCCCGGCCGAACTCCTGCCGCGGGACCGCTGGCAGTTCGGTCCCGACGGCTGCTCCGTACGCCTGCCCGCGGGGTTCGAGGCCGGTCTCTACGAGGCTGTTTATGAGGCCGAAGGATCGCCGGTCGCGGGGCTCGGGCTGGCCGCGATTCGCGACTTCGCCTCTTATTTGAAGTTTGGCGGCGGCGGCCCCGAGCAGACCTTCCGGGAACGGCCGGCCCTGGTCGAACGCGTGATCGGGTTCGGCTACTCGCAGAGCGCACGGCTGCTCCGCGAGTTCGTCCGCGACGGGTTCAACCAGGACGAGCGCGGCCGGCCGGCCTTCGACGGCCTACTAATCGCGTCGGCCGGCGCCGGCGGCGGCAGCTTCAACCATCGCTTCGCGATGCCGGGTCAGGCCGGCAACTCGGTGCTCTCGGTATTGCGCCCCGTGGACGTGCCGCCGTTCACCGACGCCGGCCTGCTCGCGCGGGCGCGAGTGGACGGTGTCGTGCCGAAGATCCTCTACACCTTTTCGTCCACCGAGTACTGGGCCCGGGCGGGCTCGCTGACGCACACGACCGACGACGGGCTCGCCGATCTGCCGCCCGAGCCGTCGTCGCGGCTCTATCTGCTTGCCGGTACGCCGCACGCTTCCGGCCCGCTGCCGCCGTTGCGCAGCACCGGCAGTCAGCGCTTTCGCCACGACCTCAACTTCGCCGAGCAGCGCTGGGTGCTCCGGGCCCTGCTCGTGGCGCTCGACGACTGGGTGCGACTCGGCACCGAGCCGCCGCCTTCCCGCTATCCGACGATTGCCGGTCGTGAACTGGTGGCGCGCGAGACCGTCGCCTTCCCGCGGATACCATCGCTGCCGTTCGCCAGCTACCTGCCACCCGTCTGGCGCATGGATTTCGGCCGCGACTACGGCGAGACGCGTGTGATCACCCGGGAGCCGCCGACGCTGGGTGCGCCGTACCGCGTGCTCGTCCCGCAAGTCGATGCGGACGGCAACGACGTCGGGGGCGTCGCGCTGCCGGAGGTCGCGGTGCCGCTCGGCACCCACACCGGGTGGAACGTGACCGAGCCGCAACTGGCCGGCTTCCGCTACCTGGCGGGACTGGTCGGCGCGTTCGTGCCGTTTGCACGGACGCGCGAGGCGCGACTCGAATCCGGCGACGCGCGCCAATCGATCGCCGAGCGCTACGCGAGCGAGCAGGACTACCTGTCGCGCGTCGATCGCGCCGCGCGGGCCCTCGTCCAGCAGCGACTGGTCCTGGCGCCGGACCTCCCACTGATCCGGCAGCGCGCGGCCGCGGCGTGGGCCGCCATCGCCGCGCGCTGATCCGACGGCGACAGCAACGGCCACTCGCGAGCGCCTTGACACGCACCCGCGCCACGTTGTATTTAACTATTGCGTTAAATAACCGATTGGGTTGCTACGCGACTGGTTCAACCATGCCCACCGATCAGCTGAGTCTCACCTTCGCCGCCCTCGCCGACCCGACGCGCCGAGCCATCCTGGCCCGGCTGGTGTCGGGCGAGTGCTCGGTCACCGAACTGGCGGCACCCTTCGACATGAGCATGCCCGCGGTCTCGAAGCACCTGCGGGTGCTCGAGCGTGCCGGCCTCGTCGCGCGCGGGCGGGAGGCGCAGTGGCGCCCCTGCCGTCTCGATCCCGCCCCGCTCAAACAGGTGGCGGCGTTCGCGGAGGGATATCGGGCGATGTGGGAGCAGCGTTTCGATCGGTTGGAATCCTACCTGCACACCCTGAGAGCCAAGGAGAGCCGACATGCCCGCAAGCCACGCCGCAAATAGCGACACGTTCACCGTCACCACCCCCTCGGAGCGCGAGATCCGCATGACGCGCCTCTTCGACGCGCCACGGCACCTCGTCTGGGAAGCCATGAGCCGGCCCGAACATGTCCGGGAGTGGTGGGGCCGGCTCGGAGACGGGTACTCCGTCCCGATCTGCGAGATCGATCTCCGGCCCGGGGGCCGCTGGCGCTTCGTCAACCGGCATCCTTCGGGCGAGGCGGCGTTCCACGGCGTCTACCGGGAGCTCGAGCCGCCCGGGCGCGCCGTCTACACCGAGATCTTCGAAGCCTTCCCCGACGTCGAGTCGGTCGTCACGGCGCTCCTCACCGAGGAAGGCGGCAAGACGCGGATCACGGTGACGGTCAGCTACCCCTCCGTCGAGGTCCGCGACATGGTGCTCCAGACCGGCATGGAGCGGGGCGCGGCCATCAGCTACGACCGGCTCGAAGACGTGGCGGTGGCCCTGGCCGCCCGCGAACGCTGAATCCGGGCCTGTCACGATCAGGCCAGGCCTCCCGCCACTCCATGAGTTGGCGGGAGGCTTGCAACAAAGCCCAAAACCATCTTCAGCGTGGAACACTTTACAAACCGTAACCTGCAGGCCATCGCGAAATGACCATGTACTCTCGAAAAGATGAGCTGCCATTGGCAGCTCGTGCAGGCGCGGCCGACCGGTCTACGATCGGGCCTGAGGTAAGAGTGCAGCAGGACAACCGGGATACCTGGCGCCAGACGTCGGGAACGGAAGGGCTGGAGACGCTGATGCGGGACGCCTCGCGGCACCGCGGCGTCTCGGCCGTCTCTCGCGACCTCGGCCACGAGCTGAAGAGCGTGCTGAACGTCGTCACCCTCAATCTGGCCCTGCTCTCCCGGGTCGCCGCCACCGGGCAGCCCACCCGGGCAGACCTCGAGCTCGCCGCCCGCAGCAGCGACGTCATGCGCCGGGAGCTCAAACGGCTCGACACCTACATCGACGGTGTCCTCCGGGCACACGCTCGCGACGACGAAGGCTGGCAGCGGCTGGATCTCTGCGCCTGCTGCCAGCGAATCGGGCTGCTGATCGGTGCCCGTGCAGCGCGGCAGCGCGTCACGGTGCGGATCAATACCCCGGAGACCGAGGTCTTCATCGATGCCTGCCCGGCCCAGTTGCAGAACGCGCTGGTGAACCTGGTGATCAATGCGCTCGACGCCATGCCCAACGGCGGCACGCTCGACCTCCAGGTTGCGGTTGACGGTCCGGTCGCGCGCGTCCGCGTCAGCGACAGCGGTCCGGGGCTGTCCGACACCATCAGGTCCGATCCCTGGCAGCCGCGGCAGACGGCCGACGGCCTTGGGGTGGGCCTGTCCGTCAGCAAGGCGATCGTCGACGCGCACGACGGCCGGATCGCATACCATCGGGGCAGCAACGGACAGGGAGCCTCGTTCACGCTGGAATTCACGCGGCTCACCGTCCGCTGACCCGGAGCCCCCCATGCCGCACGCACTGCTGGTTGACGACAACCGCGACACCCTCGACGCGCTCACCGAAGTACTGAAGGCCGAGGGCTTCACCGCATCCACGGCGCCGAATCTCGACGAAGCCAAGGCGGCGCTGGCGCGGCAGATGCCGGACGTGGTGCTGCTCGATCTGAACCTGCCGGACGGAAGCGGCATGAGCCTGCTCGACGGCATCGAAGGCATTCGCGCCCCCGCGGTGGTGCTCATCACCGGCCATGCCTCGGTCTCCACCGTCGTGGAAGCGCTGCGGCGCGGGGTCACCGACTACCTGACCAAGCCGGTGGACGTCGATCGCTTGCGGCAGATCCTCGGCAACATCGCCCATACGCGGCAGCTGCCCGACGAAATCAAGAACCTGCAGACCGAGCGCGATCAGTCCGGCAAGTTCGGGCTCCTGGTCGGACGCTCCGCCAACATGCGGCGCACGTTCGAGCTGATCGGCCGCATCGCGCCGTCGAGCGCCAGCGTCCTGATCAGCGGCGAGAGCGGCACCGGCAAGGACGTGGTGGCCCGCACCATCCACGCGCTCAGCCGCCGCCGGCACGGCCCGTTCGTGCCGGTCAACTGCGGCGCCATTTCCGCCGCGCTCCTCGAAAGCGAGCTCTTCGGCCACGAGCGCGGCAGCTTCACCGGCGCCGACCGGCGCCACCGCGGCTACTTCGAGCGCGCGCACCGCGGCACGCTGTTCCTCGACGAAGTCACCGAGATGCCGCTCGAACTGCAGGTGAAGCTGCTGCGCGTCATCGAGTCGGGCACCTTCTTCCGGGTGGGCGCCGAACAGCCGATCTCGGTGGACGTCCGCATTCTCGCCGCCAGCAACCGCGACGTGCTGAAGTCGATCTCGGCCGGCCAGATGCGCGAGGACCTCTACTACCGGCTGCGCGTGTTCGAGATGAACGTGTCGCCGCTGCGCGAGCGCCCCGACGACGTCGAACTGCTGGTGCGCCACTTCCTCGACGACCTGGCGCAGAAAGAAGGCGTGCGCAAGGGGATTACCGCCGCGGCTGTCGAGGCGCTGTCGCGCTATTCGTGGCCGGGCAACGTCCGTGATCTCCGCAACGTCGTGCAGTCGGCCTACATCCTGGCCGACGAGATGATCGACGTGGACTCCCTGCCGGAAGCCGTGCTGCAGACGCGCGCCGTGCCGCAGCGCGTCGACGAGCCGGCCGGCGGCATGCTGCGCGTCGAGCTCGGCACGTCGCTCGCCGACATCGAGCGCCGCGCCATCCTGGCCACGCTGCGCTTCTGCGCCGGGAACAAGAACCGTGCGGCGGAAGTGCTGGGGATCAGCCTGAAGACGCTCTACAACCGGCTCAGCGAGTACCGCACTGCCGGTCACGTGATCGCCTCGGACGTCGTGGCGCCGGCCGCGGCAGGGCAGGAAGCCGCAACGACGGAAGCCTGAGCCGTCCCGAGCCCTGGGCCGCCGGCGTCAGAGCGACTGCCGCGCGGAGTCGAGCAGCGCCGTCAGCGCGCGCAGATCCACCGGTTTCGTGAAGTGTTCATCGAACCCCGCGTCGCGGGTCCGGGCGCGCGCGGCCTCGCTGCCATGGCCCGTCACCGCGACGAGCCGCACGTGCGCCAACCCGGGTACCGCGCGCAGACGCGCCGCGAGCTCCAGGCCGCTCATGCCTGGCAACCCGAGGTCGAGCAGACCCACGTGCGGTTGGAAGGTTTCGGCCAATGCAAGAGCGGAAAGGCCGTCCGCCGCCACGCGTGTCGCGTGGCCCCGGTCTTCGAGGATGATCGACAGCATCTGAGCGCTGTCGGCCTGATCGTCTACAACGAGGACACGGAGCGGCTGCAGTCCCACGGCGATCCCCGGGGGAGGACGCTCTCCGATTTTACCTCGCCTCTCGGGCAGGTGGGGCGGGTGAGGCCGCGCTTCGCGCGGTAAGGCGGGTAAGAGCGTCCCGACCCTACCCGCCCTACTCGCCTTACCCGCCTCAACCGCGAGCCGTCAGGCTACGCGTTCCACGACTCCAGACGCGGCAGAACGCACCACGGCTTCGGTCACCGACGCGCCGTGAATCATCTCTTCCGTCGGGATGAGGAACGGCGTGCCGCCCTCGGCGGCCACCGCAAACGCCTCGAGCGCCGCGCGGGTGACGTCGAGACGCGCGGCTTCCCACACCTCCACCGGTCCTTTCGCCGGCTGAAACCGGCAGGCTCCGAAGAGCCGCGTGCGGCGCTCGTCCGACGACGCGCCGGCCACGTGCGTCATGCCTTCGAGCCGCACCCAGCCCTTCGAGCCGAACACCTGAAAGCTGAATCCGGGGCCGGTCGCCGTCATCGCGCTCAGATATCCCGAGACGCCGCTGCGCATGCGGAACAGCATCGACGTCGTGTCGTCGCTGTCGACGGCGACCACGCGCCGCGTGCTCTGGCAGTACACCGACTCGATCGGCCCGCAGAGATCGATCATCCCGTCGATGGCGTGCACGCCCATCGGCGTCAAGCCGCCGCACGGCGTCTCCTCCTTGTCGGCGCGCCAGGCGTCCGCCGCGAGGGCGAGGGCGTTGGGAAACGTCATCGTCGCCTCGACGTGCAGCACCGTGCCGAGGCCGCCGGAGCGGATGCGCTCGCGAAGCCGGGTCATTTCGGGATGAAAGCGCCGGTTGTAGCCGAGGCCGAGCGTCACCCGCGCCCGGTCCACGGCCTGAACCGCCGATTCCGCCTCGAGCCGCGTCAGGGCGAACGGCTTTTCGCAGAACACGTGCTTGCCGGCGCGCGCCGCCGCCATCACCTGCTGCGCGTGCATCGAGTGCGGCGTCGCGAGCACGATCGCCTTGACGCACGGATCGGCCAGCACCGCCTGGTAGCTGTCGGCGAGCTTCATCTGATGCGTGTGGGCGAAGCTCGCCGTGTCGCTCGAGCGCGCGCGGACCGCTCCGGCGACGAAACGGATCTGGTCGCTCGAGCCCTGGACGGACTCGACGAGCGTCTTGCCCCACCAGCCGAGGCCGACGATGGCTGCGTCGATCATGTACAAGACTCCGGACAGGTAGGACTGGTGAGACAGGTAGGACCGGTAAGAGCTTTTCCCACCCGTCCCACCCGTCTTACCTGTCCCACCCGTCCCCGTTACGGATTGAGGCGGATCAGGGACATCTTCGGGTCGGCGCCGAGCGATTC
>DATMDI010000107.1:0-6072 GCA_035557875.1 Vicinamibacterales bacterium | reverse complement strand
GGCCCCCGAGCTCCCCGGTGCGCGTCCCGAGGATGCTTACCGGCCGATGCGGCGCCGGCTCGGTGCGGATGAGGACGAGCCGGTGATCGAGGACGTCTACGCGCTCGCCGCCGCCGCCGGACTGCCGATCGTCGAGGTCTGACGCGGCCGCGTCGCCAAGGCCGCCTTCTTTTCTCAGACTTCTCAACGCCGGCGGATGCCCCCGCCACGATTCTCGTCACCTCCGCTCGCTCCGGGTCCGAGACTCAACTCCCGTTCGATCCCGTCGATACGTCCGTTAGAGAAAGTGAACACGGCTCGACGCCGTGAGGAGGACGGACGATGCAACGCCATACGATCGCTTCCCTGGTGGCCCTTCAGTGCGTGGTCGCGTGTGGGTACGCGGTCGAGGCGCAGGACGCGACAACGCGCCCGGCATACGCCCGCTCCTCGGCCTCGCGCGAATCGACGGCCGCGCCCGCTGGTCCCCCCGCGCGTGCGGCCGTCGCGCAGGCCGTCAAGCCGGCCGACGCCGTGACGCTTCGCCTGACGCCGCGCTTCGTGAGCGCACCGGGCTACCTGCGCAGCCTGATCCGGGTGCTGCCCAACGCCGAGAACCGGCTGCTGCGCGTGTCCATCGACTCGGACGCCTACTATCGGAGCAGCGACATTCAGCTCGACGGCGACTCGGCGCCGACGAGCCATTGGGTCGACTTCAAGGGAGTGCCGGCGGGCAGTTACGAGCTCACCGTCGAGGTCATCGGCCAGACCGGCACGCGAGCCACGCGGCACCTCGATTTTCAGGTGCTCGGCCTCTCGACGGAGAACTGAAAGGCCTTGGGCCTGCAGGGCGGCGAAGAGACGCAACCGGTTGCCTGGACATCTCAGGAACCGGCCGTACACACGAACGGCCCCGAGATCGGGGCCGTTTGTGTTTGTGGGCGCCGCCTTCAGGCGGTCCGGGCCGGCTAACGTCGGCCCTACGTTCTACGGGCTGGTGCTCTGACAGAGCGACACCACGCAGATCGAGTTGATCGTGCGGTCGATCGGCGGTGTCTGCATGCCGCGCTCGGTCATCATCTTCCTGATGAGGGCCGCGGTCTCGGGCCGGGCGATGGCCGACTGCACTCCGACGCGGACCAGCCCTTCGGCGTAGTCGATCGGCTGCCACGTGGCGCCGGCGGCAATCGACCCCACCTTGTCGGTGTCACGGCTGCCGCGGTCGTGCTGATCGAGCTTCGCGCCGCGCTCCACGAGCAACTGGACCACGTCGCCGCGCCCCTTCAGCGCCGCGCCCATGAGCGCGGTGCGCCCCTCGACGTTGGCGTGGTTGGGGTCGAGGCCGAGGTCGAGCAGCATCCGCATCGCCTCGAGGTTCTCCTTGGCGGAGCGCTCGTAGGTGACGCCTTCCACCCAGCCGATCCCGGCGCTGGCCGTCAGCGCGTTGTCGCCGTTGGCCGTAACGGCCTTGGGGTCGGCGCCGTGCTTGAGCAGCAGCGTCATCAGCGCGGTGTCGCTCGACTGCGCCGCGCGCACGAACGGCGTGGCCCCGTCTTCCCAGAACCACTGCATCGTGAAAATCGTGCGGGTGAGCGTGTTCTCCTTGATGGGGGTGTTCGGCCTGGCGCCCTTGTCGAGCAGCGTGGCGATCATCTCGAGATGATCGAGATCCGGCTTGGGCACCGGGTAGTCGCCGCCTTCGATGTTGCGGTTGTCGGTGGCGATGTAGAGCGGCGTCCACCCGCCCTTGTTCGCCAGGTTCGGGTCGGCCCCGCGTTCGAGCAGCAGCGTCGCCAGCTTGTAGTTGCGGTTGTTGACCGCCGTGAGCAGTGGTGTCCAGCCGTACTCGGTGGGCTGGTTGACGTTGGCGCCGGCGTCGAGGAGCGCTCGCGCCGACTCGAGGTCGCCCTCGCGCGCCGCGAACGTGAGCGCGGTGAGTCCGCCGCCGCCGCTGCCTACGAGGCCCGCGAAGACCGTCTCGCTGTCGTCATCGGTCTGGGTGGCCGCCGGGTTGCCGGCCCCAGCGCCCCGGCCGCGTGCCGCCGTGGCCGGCTGACCGACGGGAGCAGGCTGCTGACCCTCCGAAGCGCCCGCGGCGACCGCCGGGCCTGCGCCGCGTCCGCGTCCCGCCTGGCTCGCGAGCGGCAGGCCGTCCGGGCCGAGCGCCTGTCCCAGCCCACGCTGACCGCCAAGCTCCCGCCCCTCGCGCTGTTCGAGGGCCAGCTGTTCCTCGTAGGTCAGGCCGGCGTCCGACGCGCGCTTGCGGCGCTGCTGGGCCAGATCGACCGTTCGCGTGTTCACGCGGTTGGCCAGGTAGTTCCGTGGCAGTCCGGCGCCGCCCGACTTCAGCGACGGGTCGGCGCCCGCCGCCAGCAGCACCTTGACGGCGGCCGCCTGCCGCTGCTCGGCGGCCCACATCAGTGCCGTAGTGCCGCGCAGCCGCTCCCGGGCGTTGACGTCGGCGCCGGCCTCGATGAGCAGCTTCACCGCCTGCGGGTTGCCGTTGCGGGCCGCGAACATCACGGTGGTCTCGCCGTTCGGGCCCAACTCCTTCGGATCGGCGCCGGCCTTGAGCAGGCGATCGATCATCGCCGGGCTGCCGTAGATCGCCGCCATGGCCAGTGGCGTCGTTCCGACGCGGTTGGCGGCTTTGACGTTGGCCTTGGCGCGCAGCAGGATGTCGGTGAGCTGGAGGTCGTCGCGATAGACCGCCCAGTGCAGGGCGGTGCCGCCGTCCACCTGCGGCGCGTTCACGTCGGCCTTCTCCGCCAGCAGCGTCTGCACCGCGGCGCGATCGCCGTTCATCGCCGCGTCGGCGACGGCGCTCCTGGTCGCGGCCGATGCGGAGACGGCACCCAGCAACGCGAGCGCGACGGTACCGGCGAACAGACGAACCCTCATGCGGTCTCCGTTATGTCCCTGCGAAAGGCGTGATGTAGAGGGCAGCCTTCAGACCGCCCTACGTCAGAGCAGCTTCGGCAGACGTCCGTTGCTGTCGCCCTGCTTGTCCTTGTTGATCCCGTACATGTCGAGCACGCTGAGCAGCAGGTTGCCCGTGGGTACCGTCTTGCGCTCGTACGCGAGATGCCGGTTGCCCTTCAGCTGGCCGTTGGCGCCTCCGACCAGGAGGTGCGCCACGTCGTAGTGCTGGTGCTGGTTCGAGTTGCCCATGTTGCTGCCGTACAAGATCAGGGAGCGGTCGAGCAGGTTGCCGTCGCCGTCGGGAGTCGACTTCAGCTCCTCAGCCAGGTAGGCCAGCGTCGAGACGTGGTAGCGATTGAGCTGCGCATAACGCCGCACCTGCACCGGATCGTCCTGGTGGTGCGAGCCGCCGTGGAAGCTCACGCTCGTGCCACCTTCCGGAAACAGCGGCGACTTCGGGTACGGGTAGGCGCGGCTGGTGAGGTCGCGCGCCCCGAGCAGCGTCGCCACCCGGGTGATGTCGGCCTTGAACGCCAGCGCCAGGAGCTTGGTGTGCAGGCGGATGTGCTCGTCGAACTGCTCCGGGATACCCGGCGGCAGATCGAGCGTCGGCACGTCGTTCGACACCTTCGCGGCAAGCTGAATGCGGCGCTCGATCTCGCGAATTTCGTCGGTGAACTGGTTGACGGTCCGTACGTCGGCGGCCCCGAGCTGGCCGCGCAGCGAGCTCAGCTCCTTGGTGAGCGCGTCGAGAATGCTCTGGCTCTGCTTCATGCGCTGCGCGCGCAGCTCCGGCGTGGCGCCGCTTCCGAACAGGCGTTCGAACACCACCTGCGGGTTGAGCTCCATCGGCAGCGGGCTCGTGCGCGGTACCGTTTCCCCGTCCGGGGTCGGCAGCTCCACCCACGAGATGGAGTTCGTGTACGAGCAGCTGTAACCCTCACCGCAGTTGCTCGAGCTCGAGTTCGGGTCCTCGACCGCCAGCTGCAGCGACGGCAGCAGCGTGTCCTGGCCGATCTTGCGGGCGATCATCTGATCGATCGTGGGGCTGCCGACCGTGGCGTCCGACCCCGCGGTCTTCCGCGGCTTGATCGCGGTGAGATAGGCGGCCGCCACCCAGTGGTCGGATCCGGTGGTGCCCTCGGGCGGCTCCGCCGATTGCGACCACAGCCCGCTCATCACCACGGTCTGGTCCTTCACCTTCTCGAGCGATTCGAGGATGTAGGGCAGCTTCTCCGGCAACGCGCCCTCGGCCTTCGGCTCCCAGTAGCCCGGAGCCATCCCGTGCGGGAAGAAGATGCCGACGAAGCGCGGCTTCGGGGTGGCGGCGGTCTGCGCCAGCGCGGTGGCGGCCGGCACCATCGCCTCGAGCAGCGGCAGCGCCAGTGTGACGCCCGCCCCCTGCAGGAAGGTGCGCCGCGGAATGTGTCGCTTGGTGATAAACATCGTCAGTTGGCTCCCCTGCCCGGGTTGGCCGTCGTCAACGCCGCGGTGTTCGCGGCGGGCGCCGGCCCGGTCTTGGTGTTCATCTGAAACGGCCGGCTCTTCACCACGCCCAGCACGAGCGCGGAAAAGCGGTCGCCGTTGGCCGCGGCGTCGCGCGCGATCGCGCGCACGAGCGGCATGTCCTGGTGTTCGAGGCCGCGGCCCAGGCCGTAGACGAGCAGCTTTTCGGCCGCCACCTCGACGAACAGGTGCGAGTAGCTCTTGACGAGCCATTCGCGCAGGCTCGTCGGTCCCGTCACCGGCGAGTTGTCGAAGACGGTCGCCTTGGGATCGACCGGCTGCCCCTCGTCGTGGCTGCGCCACAGCCCGATGCCGTCGAAGTTCTCGAGCGCGAAGCCGATCGGGTCCATGAGCCGGTGGCACTGCGTGCAGTCGGAGCGCACGCGGTGGTCCTCCATCTTCTTGCGCATGGTGGGCTCTTTCGCGTTCGGGTCGGCCGGACGCGGCGGCAGCGGCGGCACGTCGGGCGGCGGGTTTGGCGGGCTCATGCCGAGCACGCTTCCCATGATCCATTTGCCCCGCGTCACCGGCGACGTGCGCTCCGGCTTGGCGGTGGTGGCGAGGAAGGCGCCCTTGCCGAGCAGCCCCTTGCGCACGTCCAGATCCTGGCCGAGCGTCACGCGGCGGAACTGGCTGCCGGTGATGTTGGGGATGCCGTAGTGCTTGGCGAGACGCTCGTTGACGAAGGTGTAGTCAGCCGTCAGCAGGTCGACGATGCTGCGGTCCTCACGCACGATGGTGTCGAACAGCAGCTCCACCTCGCGGCGCATCGACTGGCGGAGCGGGTCGTCGAAGTCCGGATAGATGAGCGGCAGCGGCGAGGTGGCGTCGAGCCCGCGCAGGTTGAGCCACTGGCCGGCGAAGTTCTCGGCCATCGACTCCGCCTTCGGGCTCTTGAGCATCCGGCGCACCTGCTGCTCCAGCACCGCGGGCGTGCGCAGGCGGCCCTGCGCCGCCACGCGCAGCAATTCCTCGTCGGGGGCCGTGCTCCAGAGGAAGAACGAGAGGCGCGAGGCGAGGTCGATGTCGCTGATGCGATACGCCTGGCCGGCTCTCACGCTAACCGGTTCTTCCTCGATGCGGTAGAGGAACTGCGGCGACGCGAGCAGCCGCGCCAGCACCATCTCGACGCCGGCGTCGAAGTTCTTCTCTCTCCGCCCGAAGGCGTAGAACTCCATCAGGCCGTCCACGTCGGCGGCGGCCGCGGGCCGGCGGTAGGCGGACGAGGCCAGACGGCTCACGATGCGGCGCGCGCAGGCGGTCTCTTCGGCCGCGGTCTTCGGCGTGCAGACGAAGATCTTGCGCCGGCTCGGCGAGTCGGCGGCCTGCACCGCCTGGAACGGGCCCTCGATGCGGATCGTGCCGATGTGCGGGAAGAACGTGTAGCCGGGCGTCGGGCCCGTCTGCAGCGTGTCGCGCATGAAGTGCTTGTCGAGGTCGAGCAGCGGCGCCAGGTTGGTGGCCAGGAACGTGGCACCGACGTCGTGCGTGCCGGCGGTGGTCTTGAAGCGCACGCGCATCGGTGCGCCGCCGCGGCCGCCGAAGAACGCGTCGGGCCCGGCCTGGCCGCCGAACCCGGTGGCACGCTGCGCCTGACGGCCCGGCCCGCAGTTGGCCGCCGACTGACGGCCGCCACCCACCCAGTCCACGAGCGACAGCCGCTCG
>DATMDI010000106.1:0-3423 GCA_035557875.1 Vicinamibacterales bacterium | reverse complement strand
CTTCCGATCGTCGGCAATCGACATCAGCGCGCGATACACATGGATCAGCTGTTCACCTTCGAGCGGGAATCCCAGGTCCGCGCAGCGCTTGCTGACGGCGTGCCGGCCCGAGTGCTTGCCGAGGACCAGCGGGTTCCACGGCGCGCCGACGTCCTCGGCCCGCATGATCTCGTAGGTCCGGCGATCCTTCAGCATGCCGTCCTGGTGGATGCCGGCTTCGTGCGCGAAGGCGTTGCGGCCGACGATCGCCTTGTTCACCTGCACGCCCTGGCCGGTCAGCCGGGTCAGCATCTCGCTCGACGGATAGATCTGCTTGGTATCGATGTTGGTCGTGTACGGCATCCGGTCCTCGCGGACGCGGAACGCCATGACGATCTCCTCGAGCGCGGCGTTGCCGGCGCGCTCGCCGATGCCGTTGATCGTGCACTCGACTTGGCGCGCGCCACCCTGGATCGCCGCTAGCGTGTTGGCGACACCGAGGCCGAGGTCGTCGTGGCAGTGCGCGCTGAAGACCACCTTGTCCGAGTGCGGCACGCGCTCGCGAATGCGCTTGAAGAAGTCGAACAGCTCGTCCGGCGTCGAGTAGCCGACCGTGTCGGGCAGGTTCACGGTGGTAGCGCCGGCGTCGATCACCGCTTCGATCACCCGGCACAGGAAGTCGAAGTCGCTGCGCGTCGCGTCCTCGGCCGAGAACTCCACGTCGGAGGTGTGGCGCCGGGCGAAGCGCACCGAGTCGACCGCGGTCTCGAGACACTGCTCGCGCGTCATGCGCAGCTTCGCCTGCAGGTGCAGATCCGAGGTGGCGATGAAGGTGTGAATGCGGCCCTGCTCGGCCGGCTCGATCGCCCAGGCAGCACGCTCGAGGTCGGCCATGTGGCAGCGCGCGAGACAGGCGATCACGGGCCGCCGGATTTCGGTGGCGATGGTGCGCACGGCCTCGGCGTCGGCCGGCGAGGCAATCGGAAAGCCCGCTTCGATGATGTCCACGCCGAGCGCGTCGAGCTGGCGCGCCAGGGTGAGCTTTTCGGACGGGCGCAGCGAGAACCCGGGCGCCTGTTCGCCGTCCCTGAGCGTGGTATCGAATATGCGAACCTGATCCTGTCCCATCGAATGCCTCCTGCCCCTCGCGAACGCGAGGGCCTGGCTCATGGCCAGTAGACGGCACCGGCATCGATAATGTCAAAATGATAATTATTCTGTTTGGATTATCATTGCTTATCCAGGCGACCCCCCGCGCCAGCATGGGACGACACGATGGAACTCGGAGAATTGAAGGTCTTTTTACGAGTATCCGCCGAGCGGAGCTTCTCGCGCGCGGCCACTAAGCTCCACCGTACCCAGCCGGCCGTGAGCCAGGCGGTGAAACGGCTCGAAGAGAGCGTCGGCGAGCGTCTGTTCGACCGCGCCACCAAGGATGCGACGCTCACCGAGGCGGGCCGGCTGCTCCGCGACTACGCCGAGCGGTTGCTGCGGCTGTCGGAAGAAGCCGAAGCGGCGGTGCGTGACCTGCGCGACCTGCGGCGCGGCCGCGTGCTGCTCGGGGCCAACGAGGCCTCGGTGCACGTGGTGCTGCCGTTCATCGACCGGTTCCGCCAGGCCCACCCTCTGGTACACGTGGACGTACGGCGGGTGCCGGCGCGGCAGATCGGTGCCGAAGTGGCACACGGGGGCCTCGACTTCGGCGTGCTCACCTTTCAGCCGGCCGAGCCCCGGCTGTCGTCGATCGTGCTGGGGCACGACGATCTCGTCATGCTGGTCGATCCCACCCATCAGCTCGCGGGCAGCCGCGAGGTGACGCTGGCCGAGTGCGCGCGCCAGACCGTGATCGCCCACAACGACCCCTCGCACATGCGCGATCGCGTGCTTCGTCTGTTCGAACAGCACCACATCCCGGCCAACATCCTGATCTCGTTGCCGAGCCTCGAGGGCATCAAGCGCGCGGTCAGCATGCGCATGGGAGTGGCGTTGCTGCCGCGCCGGTGTGCCGAGCTCGAGATCGCGCGCGGCGAGCTCGTGGCGCTGGCCATGCCGGAGATCCGGCTGCGCCGGCAGGTGCGGATGGTCTTCCGCAAGGGCGGCGAGCGTTCGCACGCCGCCACCGCTTTTCTCGGCGTGCTCGAGGACGATCGAAAGAAGAGCGGCCGCGCGGCCACAACCGGGGTCGCAGCCGAAGCCTGATGTGCAGGGGCGGCCTGAAGGCGGCCCCCACCAAATCGCAGCCTTTAGACCCGGCCGCCTGTCGTGTACGGCAGACGGGCCGCGGTCGCGCGCACCTCGTCGAAGCGGTCGAGCAGCATGCCGGTGGTATCCCACGCGCCCGAGGTGAAGGCCTCGCGCATCTTCGGCGGGAGACTCACCGGCACCGTCAGCCGGCCCGCGTGGCAGGTGCCGGCGACGAGGTCCACCGCGAACTCGGTGGCCGGCTCGCGCTCGGCAAGCTCCATCAGCGCCGCAACGTCGGCCGGTGCGGCGGTCACGCACGGCATGCCGATCATCCCGGAGTTGCCGAAGAAGATCTCGGCGAACGACTCGCCGATGACGACTTGGATCCCCCACCGCTGCAGCGCCTGCGGCGCGTGCTCGCGCGAGGACCCGCAGCCGAAGTTGGAGTTGACCAGCAGCACCGCGGCGCCCTGGAAGTGCTTCACGTCGAAGGGATGCCGGTTGTAGGGGCCGCCCGCGCTCTTGCGATCGTCCTCGAACACGTGCTGCTCCATCCCGTCGAACGTGACGCTGCGCAGGAAGCGCGCCGGGATGATGCGGTCGGTGTCGATGTCGTTGCCGCGCATCGGCAGCGCGCGGCCGGTGATGTGGCTGATCCGGCGCATCAGAGAAGCTCCCGCACGTCGGTCACTTCGCCCGCGACCGCCGCGGCCGCCACCATTGCCGGGCTCATGAGCAGCGTGCGCCCGGTGGGACTCCCCTGCCGGCCCTTGAAGTTGCGGTTGGAGGACGACGCGCACACCTGGTTGCCTTCGAGCTTGTCGGGGTTCATGCCGAGACACATCGAGCAGCCGGCCCCGCGCCACTCGAATCCGGCCTCGCGGAACACGTCGGCGAGCCCTTCGTCCTCGGCGACTTTGGCGATTGTGGAGGAGCCCGGCACGACCAGCCCCTTGACGTGTGGTGCGATGTGCTTGCCCTTGACGATGCGCGCGGCCTCGCGCAGATCGGACAGCCGCGAGTTGGTGCACGAGCCGATGAAGGCCACGTCCACTTTCATGCCCTCGATCGGCTGGCCGGGCGTCAATCCCATGTAGCCGAGCGCGTCGCTCACCGCTTTCGGATCGCTCGCGCGCTCCGGCTCCGGCACTTTGCCGTCGACGCCAATCGACTGGCCGGGATTGACACCCCAGGTGACGATCGGCGTCAGCTCCGCAGCCTTGATCTCCACGTCGTCGTCGTAAGCCGCGTTGGCGTCCG
>DATMDI010000105.1:0-2502 GCA_035557875.1 Vicinamibacterales bacterium | reverse complement strand
CGCGCATGATCTCGTCCGGGTAGCCCGGCGTGCGGTGATTGACGATCACGTCGGCGCCATGAGCTCGGACGACCGCGAGCCCCTCATCGGTGCCGCCGCTGCCGATGACGCGCAGGCCGCGCGCGTGAGCGAGCTCCACGGCGGCGAGGCCGACGCCGCCGGTGGCGCCGTGGATGAGCACGGTTTCGCCGGGTCGCGCTGCGGTTCTCTGGAACAGCGCTCGGTATGCGGTCGCATACGGCACGCCGAGCGCCGCGCCCTGCGCGAACGAGATACGTTCCGGCAGCGGGTGCGCCTGCCATTCCTCGCACAGCGCGAACTCCGCGTAGCCGCCGACGGCGTTGTGGGCGTAGACCCGTGCCCCGGGAACGATCCGCGTAACGCCGGCGCCCACCTGCTCGACGGTTCCCGCGATGTCGGTGCCGGGCGTGTAGGGCAGCGTGGGCTTGCGGGCGTAGCTGCCCGACCGGATGTAGCCGTCCACCGGGTTCACGCCCACCGCGGCGACGCGCACCAGCAGTTGTCCCGTTCCCGGCGCCGGCACCGGGACATCTTCGAGCTTCATCACGTCCGGGCCGCCGAACTCACGCACTACGATCGCTTTCATTGTTCCTCCGCCGGACACGGAACGTCCGCTTGTGGGGCAGGTCTGATGATCTGCCGCTACGAAAACAGCCGATCGAACGTCCCGCCGAAGATCGCTTCCTGATCGACGGCCGCCACGCCCGCGTGATCGAGTGCCGCGCGCTGCTCCTCGTAGACGCCGCGCTGCCAGCCGCGCGGGAAATACGAGGAGTCGGTGCCGAAGAGTATCCTCCCCGATCCGACGACGGCCAGCGCCGCGCGGAAGACGTCGGGCAGCGTCAGCCCCGGCGTGAACCGGATCCAGCGGTTGGAGCTCGACGTGTCGAGATAGATGTTCGGGCAGGCGTCGGCCGCCATCAGCGCCTCGCGCAGGAGCCCGGCGCCGAAGTGCGGGACGATGAACGGCACCGAAGGGAACGCCGCGGCGAGACGGGCCACGCCGAGTGGATCGCCGAGCCGGAAGTCGAACGGGCTGGGCAGGCCGAGGGCGCGCCGGACGCCGACCGAGAGCTGGCCGCAGTGGACGAAGACCGCCGCGTTGCCACCGGCGGCGGCCTCGATGACCTTCTTCACGCGCTCGTCGTCGAGCGGCGTCTGGTGCATGGCCGGGAAGAGGCACAGACAGCGGAGCCGCTGGGTGTAAACGGCCGCGTGCGTCCGGGCGACCGCATCGGGCGCCGCGGCGTTGACCATGAAATAGCCGACGATGCGCGTCGGGTGCTTCGCCACGGCGGCGGAGACCGACGCCTCGTCGCCCGGCACGCTGGCGATGAGCCCGACGCGGCGCACGCCGTGCGCGTCGAGTTCCTTGATCCAACGGTCTGCCAGCGCCTCGGGCTCGCCCGGATCGTCCCACTTGAGCTCGTGGCACAGCGCCGATGGACGTTCGTTCCTGCCCCGCTGCTGCGACAGCGTGGCGAAGAACTGCGTGGAGAAGAAGTGGCAGTGCGAGTCGTTGATCACTCTAAGAGGGATACCATGACCGGGTGGGCGTTGCGCTCCTGATCTACCTGGCCGGTGTGGCCACGGCCCTCCTGTTCGCGGACGCCCGGCCCCTCGCCCGCGTCGGCCTGGCTGTGGCGTGGCCAATCGGACCGGCGGCGTTCGTGGCCACGATCGCCGTGCTGCTGGCCGCGGCGCTGGTGATCTTTCCGGTGTTCGGAGCGGCGGTGGCCGGTGTGGCCTTGACGGCCTGGTGGCTGCTGCAATGAAGGACGGAGCGCCTGCTCCGCCCTGACGCTACGGTCGGTCGAGCGTGTAGTAGCGGAGCAGGAATTCCTGGGCGTTGAAGCGGTGCGCGGCGCCGGCGGGCACGCGGCTGTAGACGCCGGTGGCGTCGAGGGCCATCGCCCGGTCGGTGTCCTTGAGGTAGGCGTCGAGCACGACGTCGCGCACGTGACGGAGGAGGCGTTCGTCGCGCAGCGGAGTCAGCGTCTCGACCCGGCGTCCGAGGTTGCGCTCCATGACGTCGGCGCTGCCGATGAACATCTCCTCGGCGCCGCCGTTGGCGAACCAGTAGATGCGCGAGTGCTCGAGGAAGCGGCCGACGATCGAGCGCACGCGGATGCGCTCGCTGATGCCCGGCACGCCCGGGCGCAGGCTGCAGATGCCGCGCACGAGCAGGTCGATGGAAACGCCCGCCTGCGAGGCGCGATAGAGCGCGCGGATCATCGCGTCGTCGGTCACCGCGTTGACCTTGATGACGATATGGGCGGGCCGGCCGGCCCGGGCGTGCACGGCCTCGCGGTCGACGAGCGACTTGAGCGTCGTCCGCAGGTGCCGTGGCGCCACCACCAGACGATGGAACTCGTGCTGCGCGGAGTAGCCGGTCAGGCTGTTGAAGATGCCGGCCACGTCCGCCGCCACGCCGGGGTCGGCCGTGAACAGCCCGAGGTCGGTGTAGGCCCGCGCCGTCTC
>DATMDI010000104.1:0-3597 GCA_035557875.1 Vicinamibacterales bacterium | reverse complement strand
ACTGGCGCGCCGCTACGGCGCCAAGCGCGGTGGATGCGGAACGGGACTACCTCCGCATAACGGTGGAACACCCGTACTCACGGCGCGCTCCCGACGCGTTGCTGGCATTGGCGCAGCTCGAGTTTGCCCGCGGCAACCGCTCGGCGGCGCGACGTCGCTTTGACCGGCTGCTTCGCGATTATCCGAGCGGCAAACACGTGGCGCGCGCGAGCCTGTGGAGCGGCCGGCTGGCGATCGAGGAGCGCGACATGGTCGCCGGTTGTGCCACGCTGGACGCCGGACTTCCGCACATCGCCGCAGAAGATGTCGAGCTCCGCAACCAGTTCGAGTATTTCGTGTCGCAATGCGAGCGACTTCCCGCCGCGCCGGCGGATACCCTGGTGGTGGCGCCCCCCGCGGACAGCGCGCCTGCGAAGGACGCCGCATTCAGTGTGCAGGTGGCCGCGTACACCGCGCAGCGCGACGCGACGTCACTGGCGGCGCACCTGAAGCAGCGCGGCTTCGACGCCCGGGTGGTCGGCGACAAGGCGCCATACCGCGTCCGCGTTGGTCGTTATGCAACCCGGGAAGAGGCTTCCGCCGCGCTTACAAAGATGAAGGCGGCACGCGTCAGCGGCCTGGTGGTGGAGGCCGAGTCACGATGAGCCGTGACACGACGCCACTGATGCAGCAGTACCAGCAGATCAAGTCACAACATGCCAACGCCATCCTGCTGTTCCGGATGGGCGAGTTCTACGAGATGTTCTACGATGACGCCGAAGTGGCGTCGCGTGAACTTGGCCTGACGCTGACGTCGCGCAACAACGGCGGAGCGGCTGACGTGCCGCTGGCCGGCGTGCCGGTGAAAGCCGTCACGGATTACCTGCGGCGGCTGGTGCAGAAGGGCTACCGCGTGGCCATCTGCGAACAGGTGGAAGACCCGCGCCAGGCGCGTGGCGTCGTGCGTCGCGAGGTGGTGGAGACCGTCACCCCCGGTGCGGCATTTTCCGATGACCTGCTCGATGGCGGCCGCCACAACTATCTCTGTGCGCTGCGCATTGCCGGGCAGTCGTTAGGCATCGCCGCGGTGGACGTGTCCACCGGCGCCTTCCGGCTCGTGGTGTCCGACCTGCGGGATGGACCGTCGGTCATGGGCCGCCTGGCGCCACGCGAAATCCTCATCGCCCGCGGCGCGACGCTGGCGCTGCCCATGGACGGCGCGCTCATCACCGAGCGTGAAGCATGGGAGTTCGACGCGGACATCGGCCGGGAGGAACTGACGCGCCAGTTCGGCGTGCACTCCGTGGAAGGCTTCGGCCTGGATGCGGCGCACGATGTGGCCATCGGCGCCGGCGCGGCGGTGATCCGCTACCTGCGCGAACTGCAGCCGGGCGGTGTGCCGCACCTGGTGCGCCCGACGATCGAGGTGACGGGCGACTCCATGCCGCTCGACGAGATGACCCGCCGCAACCTCGAGCTGGTCGAGTCGATGCGAGGCGGCGCCGACGAACGCGCCGGGACGCTGGTCGGCGTCCTCGATCGTACGTGCACGCCGATGGGCGCGCGGATGCTGCGTGAGTGGCTGCTGGCCCCGCTGCTGTCGGTCGATCGCATCGACCAGCGCCTCGATGCCGTCGCGGCGTTCGTCTCGCAGCCAGTCGCGCGACTCGAGATCACGGGCCTGCTCGACGGGATGCGGGACATCGAGCGACTGGCCGGCAAGACCGCTGCCGGTCGCGTGAACCCGCGCGAGCTCCGGCACCTCGGGGAGTCACTCTCGCGCCTGGGTGGCCTTCGTGAAGCCCTGGGGCGCGCCGGCCGTGCCGGCCTGCTCGGCGACGTGCTCGATGCCTGGGATTCGTGCGACGACGTGGCGGCCGACATCGTTAGGCACCTGGTGGAGCGCCCGCCCGCGACGCCGGGGGACGACGATGCCTTCCAGGCTGGTGTGGACGACAGGCTGGACGAGCTGCGGGCGCTGCGCGACGGCGGCAAGGACGCCATCGCCGGCATCCAGTCCGCGGAACGCGAGCGTACCGGGATTGCCTCGCTCAAGGTTGGTTACAACCGCGTCTTCGGGTACTTCATCGAGGTCAGCAACGCCAACCGGCACCTCATCCCGTCGGATTACCAGCGCCGCCAGACGCTGACGGGTGGCGAGCGTTACGTCACTCCCGCGCTCAAGGAATACGAGGAGAAGGTGCTGGGCGCCACCGAGCAGATCGAACAGCGTGAACGGGAGCTGTTCGAGCAGCTCCGACTACGCGTGAGCGCGACCATCACGCGGCTGCAGGCGGCAGCGGTGCGCGTGGCAACGCTGGATGTCCTGTCGTCGTTCGCGCAGGTGGCCGAGACCGAGTCGTACGTCCGGCCCGTTGTCGACAACGGCTTCGACCTCGAGGTCATCGGTGGCCGGCACCCGGTCGTCGAGCGCATGATGCCGAGGGACCGCTTCATTCCTAACGACATCCGGCTCACGGCGGACGCGAGGATGATCATCCTCACGGGACCGAACATGGCGGGTAAGTCGACCGTGCTGCGGCAGGCCGGGTTGATCGTGCTCATGGCCCAGGCCGGCTGTTTCGTCCCCGCGACGCGCGCGAGGATCGGCATCGTTGACCGGCTGTTCACGCGTGTCGGCGCCAGCGATAACCTCGTTCGTGGCCAGTCCACGTTCATGGTGGAAATGGCGGAAACCAGCGCGATCCTGCACCTGGCCACGGGCCGCAGTCTCGTGCTGCTGGACGAGATCGGGCGGGGTACGTCCACGTATGACGGCGTCTCCATCGCGTGGGCCGTGAGCGAACACCTGCACGACAAGGCGGCGTGCAAGACGGTGTTCGCCACGCACTATCATGAGCTCACCCAGCTCGCCGACGAACTCCCGGCGCTCAGGAACTTCAACGTGGCCGTTCGCGAGTCGGGCGACGACGTCGTGTTCCTGCATCGGATGCAACCTGGCGGTGCGGATCGCTCCTACGGCATCGAAGTGGGACGACTCGCGGGCCTTCCGGCGCCGGTCATCGAACGCGCCCGCGCGGTGCTGCGCCTGCTTGAAGGAGAGCAACTCGTGGCCGCGCTTGCCGGTCGTGGCGTGCGTCACGCCGCGGACACGACGCAGCTGGCACTATTCGTCGAACCGCACCCGGTCGTGGAGCGACTGAGATCACTGGACCCGAACCAGATGACGCCCATGGAAGCGTTGAAGGCCCTGGATGACCTGGCGCGAATGGCGCGTGAGATGGAGCGGTCGTGAGGACACTTCACTTCGCCGCTGTCCTCGCGCTGCTGGCACCCATGGGCTGTCGTGAAACGCCGGACAAGGGTGACGCCGGGGATCCAGCGCTGCTGACCCGTGAGCTGCCCTTCGTCTACCCGCCGGCGCTCTACGCGGCGAAGGTGGAGGGCGAAGTGGGGCTGCGCCTGTTCATAGACTCGTTAGGTCTGGTCGTGCCGGAGTCGACGACCGTCGCCGAGCCCTCGGGCCACCCTGAATTCGACTCGGCGGCCGTCGCCGGCGCGCCGTACCTGGAGTTCATGCCGGCGCGGGACGCGGGCGCGCGCGTGGGAAAGACGGTCGTGCTTCCCGTGAAGTTCAGGCTCCCGCCTGCCGACTCG
>DATMDI010000103.1:0-10204 GCA_035557875.1 Vicinamibacterales bacterium | reverse complement strand
GCTGGGATTCTGAAGGGCTCAGGGCTCAGGGCTCAGGGCTCAAGGCTCAAGGCTCAAGGCTCAAGCAAGAGATCTTGTTGCAAGCGTACAAACCAACGCGAGCGGCGTGAGCCGCTCGCGTTGATGCCCTGAGCCGTGAGCCGACGAGGAAAGTTGCAGCGCTACTTCCGCGTCATCTCATATACCGTCCCGCCGCCGCCGCCGATGGCGGCGCCGATGAGGGCGCCCTTCTTGCCGCCGATGAGCGCGCCGATGCCGGCGCCCGCGCCGCTCGATCCGCCGATCACCAGCGCGCGCTTCTGCCATGACCGCGTCGGACGCTGCGCGACCACCTCGTCATCGCTCACATTGACCGGCGCCGCCACGCGGCGCACGACCGGGCGAGCCGCGGTCTGGGCGGCGTAGTACGCGCGGGGCTGAGAGCGCGCCGGTGCCGCGAGGTCGGTCACGCAATCGACGGCGGTAACCGTGCGGCCAGCCGCGGCCGCCGACGTGTTGACGACCGCGTGCTGGCCGGGCTCGCATCGGACCAGTGTCTGCCCTGCCGGGTCAGTCGTGAACGGAGACGCGGCCTGAGTACCACACGCTGCCGCGCCCACTGCTGCCGTGAGAGAGCCGAGAAGAATCAACGCACGCATCGTTTGCCTCCATCGCGCCCGCGGGGTGAGCCGCGGCCGCTGCCGAAGGTAAGAACAACCGGCGTGCCAGAAGTCGCGCGCGAACAAGTGCTTTATTTGCAAGGGGAACGGGCGAACAACGGAACCACCCCGTCTGGACAGTGTCCGTAAACGGTGTCAGCCGTAGAGGCCTAGGCTTGAGACTCCGGGCCCTGAGCCCTAGGCCTTGAGCCTCCTAGGCGTGCGTGAGGACGCGCGCGCGTTCGCGCACGAGCGCCATCATGCTCGACGCCGCCGGCGTGAGGTAACGGCCGGGCAGCGTGATCAGGCCGAACGACAACGCGAGCGCCGGCTCGCTGAGCGCCATGGCGTCGAACTCCTTCCATGGCTTCGGCGGCAGCACGCCCTCCGGCACGACCGCGATGCCGACGCCCGCCCGCACGTGCCCCAGAATGCTCATGAGGCGCTCGACCGTGACGCCGTAGCGCAACGAGATGCCGCCGTTCGACGCCGCCCCGTCCACCAGACGGCGCAGCATCGTGTCCACCGGGCCGGAGATCAGAACCTCCTCGCGGAGGTCCTCGAGACGCACCTTCGCGCGCTTCTTGGTCGCAAACGCGTGCGTGGTGGGAAACACCGCGTAGAGCGGCTCGCGGAGGAGCAGTTCGCTCGACAGCGTGTCGGGCAGCGAATCGATCGGGCCGATGCCGAAGTCGGCGAGACCGCTGCGGACGTCCTCGATGATTTCGGTCTGACGCCCTTCGCGAATCCGGACCTCGATCGACGGGCGCGTTTCGCGAAACTTGCGCACGAGCTGGGGCAGCTCGTTGCCGGCGAACGCCGAGTGGGTCGAGATCGTGACCCGCCCGCGCTGTTCCTTGGGCACCTCGCTGAGGCCGCGGGCGGTGATCTCGAGATCGCCGAGGATACGCTCGGCCGCGGTCACCAGCTCGCGGCCGGCGGCCGTGATCTCCACCCGCCGCGTGTTGCGGAAGAAGAGCGTCACGCCGAGCACGCGCTCGAGCCGCTTCACCGTCCGGGTGAGGGCGGGCTGTGAGGTTTTCAGGTAGGCGGCCGCCGCTACGAAGCTCCCATATTCGGACAGCGCTATCACCGTCAGAAGTTCGCGGGCCCGGATGTCGGGAATATCGAATGGACGCATATCTCAGTTATGTCGAGCGCGGAATTGTAACAGGTATCCACAACGAATTGGTATTTCTGAGGGGTTGAAAACCACTGGTTCCTAGAGGGATGATTCTGTGCTTCGCAGTCCGGCTTCCGGCTCGAACCGGGGGCGCAGTCTAACCGCCAGGCGGCGGCCCACAGTGGGGGAACGCACACAAATGACAAGAATTTGCGCACTTCCAGCCGTTCTCGGGCTGGCGGCGCTGACCTGGGCCGTGCCGGCTCATGCACAGGCCGACATGGACGGCACGTGGCAGCCGCGCTATCACGAGGATCAGCCGGAACGCATCCCTGGTCCCGAGCTCCGCGACTACCTGGGCCTGCCGATCAACGATGCTGCCCGGCAGTTCGCCGACAGCTGGGACCCCGGGCGTATCACCCTGCCCGAGGAGCAGTGCCGCGTCCATGTGTCGCCCTACATCTACCGGGGGCCGACAAACCTGCGGATCTGGGAGGAGAAACATCCCAAGACGCAGGACGTGCTCGCCATCAAGCACTACCACTCGACGTACGAGCAGACGCGGACCATTTACATGGACGGTCGGCCGCACCCTGGCCCCAACGCGGCCCACACCTGGATGGGCTTTTCGACCGGCCGCTGGGACGGCGACATGCTCATCATCGAGACCACCCACCTGAAGCAGGGGTGGGTGCGCCGGAACGGCCTGCCGATGAGCGATCGGGCGCACATGACCGAGTACTGGGTGCGCAACGGTGATCTGCTGACGCAGATCTTCATGCTGTTCGACCCCGTGTACCTCACCGAGCCGCTGGTGAAGAGTACCGAGTTCGTGCGAAGCCCGCGCGAGCTGCCGGCGGGGACATGGCTATGGGTCTGTGATCCGGTGGTGGAGATTGCGACGCGCGAGGACGGCGCCGTCCCTGCCTACCTGCCCGGCGAGCATCCTTTCAAGGACGAGTTCGCGCAGCGTTGGGGCATCCCCGAAATCGCCAATAACGGCGGCGCCGCCACCATGTATCCCGAGTTTCAGGACGTCGTAAAACAGGCGCCGAAGCCGCCGCCCCTGCCGCCGCCGTCGCGCGGCGCCACCAGGGTCACCGGGCCCGGCCAGCAGCAGCCGCAGGGCCGTTAGGATGCGCATGCAGATTCGTCTCAACTCCCGCGCCTGGCGCGGAGTGATGGTCGCGGCCGCAATCGTGACGGGCGGAGCGCTCGCCGTCGCCGGGCGCGCCGTCGCGCAGCAGCAGAACTTCGACACCGTCCAGATCGACACCGTCAAGGTGCGCGACAACGTCTACATGCTCGTCGGCGCCGGCGGCAACACCACCGTCTTCACCGGCGACGAAGGCCTCTTGGTGGTGGACACGCAGTTCGCGCCGCTCAGCACCAAGATCCTCGCCGCCATCCGCGCCATCAGTCAGGGACCCATCCGCTACGTGGTCAGCACGCACATGCACGGCGACCACATCGGCGGCAACGAGGCCATCTCGAAGGCCGGGCGCACCCGGGCCGGCGGCAACGTCGTCGGCGACTTGGGCGCGGGCGCCACCGGCCAGGCGGCGATCCTCGCGCACGAGAACGTGCTCAACCGTCTGAGCGCAGCGCCGGCGGCGGGGCAGCAGGCCGTGCCCTTCGCCCTCTGGCCGACCGAGACCTACTTCGGCAAGAAGCGCGAGTTCCTGTTCAACGGGGAGGCGGTACAAATCATCCACGAGCCCAAGGCGCACACCGACGGCGACAGCGTGGTGTTCTTCCGCAAGAGTGACGTCGTCGCCACCGGCGACCTGTTCACGACCGTGATGTACCCGTTCATCGACGTCGCCAACGGCGGCTCGATCACCGGCGAGATCGCCGCGCTCAACGCGATTCTCGACATCACCGTGCCGAGCAACGTCAACGAAGGCGGCACGATGGTCATTCCCGGGCACGGCCGGCTGTCCGACGAGCAGGACGTGATCGAGTACCGGGACATGGCGACGATCGTCCGCGACCGCATCAAGGAGTACGTGAAGCGCGGCCTGACGCTCGACCAGGTGAAGGCCAAGAAGCCGACGCTCGATTTCGATCCGCGCTACGGCACCGACACCGGGTTCTGGACCACCTCGATGTTCATCGAGACCATCTACAAGGAGATGGTGGCCATGAATCCGCCGCCGGCACCCGCGTCGCGCGGCCGGAAAGGGAACCAGACTCAGAAGGGGAGCGGCGAATGAGCGGGGGACAGGCTCAGAGGGCGGGGCTCGAGCCCGCCAGGCGTAGGGCGGGGCTTCAGCCCCGCCGAGGTTCGATCACCTGGGCCCTCAAGCCGGCGCTGGCGATCGCGGTGTGCGGAGTGACGTTCGCGGTGACGATGCCAATGTCCGCCCAGCAGGCGCCCGCGACGCCGCAGGTGGCCGATCAGCAGGGCCCCCAGACGCCCGGCGCGCAAGGCCAGCGCGGACGTGGACGCGGGCCCGCCGGGCCCGTGGGTCCGCCGCGCCAGACCGCACCGGTCGATCTCACCGGCAACTGGGTGACGGTCGTGACCGAGGACTGGCAGTGGCGCATGGTCACGCCGAAAAAGGGCGACTACTCCAGCGTGCCGCTGACCCCGGCCGGACGCGCCGAGGCGGACAAGTGGGTCGAGGCCAACGACGGCTCGTGCCTGGCTTACGGCGTCGGCGGCGTGATGCGCATGCCGTTGCGGGTGCGATTCAGCTGGCAGGACGACTACACGCTCAAGCTCGAGACCGATGCCGGCGAGCAGACGCGGCTGCTGCGCTTCGCGGCGCCCGCGGCTCCCGGCGGGGCCCCTGTGCCGGTGAGCGCGCAAGGCGCGCCCCGGACGTTGCAGGGCACGTCGGTGGCCGAGTGGCAGCGGCCCGGCGGGGCGTTCGACGCCTTCCTCGAGCGCGGCGGCGGCCCCGGCGGGGCGGCGCGGCGTTGGGGCTCGCTGAAGGTGGTCACGACCAACCACAGTGGCGGCTGGCTCCGCCGCAACGGCGTGCCCTACAGCCAGAACGCGGTGGTCACCGAGTACTACACGCGCATCAGCAATCCGGAGGGCGGCGACTGGTTCATCGTCACCACGGTGGTCGAGGATCCGCAGTACCTCGGGCAGCCGTTCATCACCAGCTCGAACTTCAAGAAGGAGCCGGACGGCTCGAAGTGGAAGCCGGCTCCCTGCCGCGCGAGCTAGCGCTCGCACGACAGCCGTCTGGCTCTGGGCTCATGGCTCAGGGCCTGGCACGGCTCGAGTAAGCGCCCATCCGCAAGGACGGCCTGGCCGTCCTTGCGCCACGCCTTGAGCCCTGAGCCCTGAGCCTTTTCACGCCGAGATGCTGGCCTCGAGATCGCGGGGCAGGATGCGCCAGTGGCGGTGCGGCTCGCGCGCCATCGCCTCGTGCAGACGGCCCAGCCGCGCCTGCAGCCCGCGCATGATCGCCGCGCCGTGCGCGTCGAGGGCGACGTGGCTCGCGTCGTTCATCAGGCGGTTGGTCGCCGACGAGATCAGCAACTCGAAGTTCACCACCGCCTGCACTTCACCCACCGATTGGCCGCGGCCGTCCGCGCGCACCGTGGCCGGCAGGAACATCGCGTAGTTCCACATCGTGTTGTCTTCGTGTTCCACCGACACTGTGTAGAGAAAGAGCGCGCACAGGCGGATCAGGCTGTCGCGCGTCAGCGCGGGCACATAGCCGAGGATGCCGCGGATCACGTGGCGGTCGAGGGTGTCGAACCAGAGGCGCAGGTGCGGGTCCTCCGCAAACGACCGGTCGTCCGGGTAGTAGTGGCGGACGTACTCGGTGACGTAGTCCACGAAGAGATCGAAGTAGCGGCTCGACTGGCCGAGATAGGGGTAGTCGAGGTCGCCGCCGATCTCCCGCCGCGCGGTGTCCTCGCGCGGGTCGAGCCGGCGCAGGTCGAAGTAGCGGGCGCCGTCGTCGTAGTAGCGCAGGATGGTGTCGTAGTCGAAGCTGAAGCCGGTCACGTCGAAGCCGTTGCGCCGCAGCGTCAGATGGGTGTGGTAGTTGGTCGAGAGCGTGTCGGCGATGTGCGGGGCGAGCAGGCGCGCCAAGGGGTGCGCCGGCGGCAGCGCGTGGGTGGCCGTGGCGAACGGCGCCACGCCGCCCACGTGATACTGCATCCCGTGCCGCCACACCGTCGTGTGTGTCGCCAGTGAGCAGAGCGCGATGCGCTCGGCCAGCGGCCACCGCGTGTCGCCCGGGGTCACGAGGTGGCCGTCCACCTCGATGCCGCTGAGCGTGACGTCGGTGGCCGAGTCCGCGTAACGGATGCGGCAGCCGAGGCGCTGCAGGCCGTCGCGAACCGGATACTGGCGCAGGTAATCGAGGTCGATCTGGTAGTCCCGCTTGCCGGAGCGCTCGAGCAGCTTGGCGAAGGGGCCGCCGACGGCGAGCACGTCGAGCAGCCGCCCGTGCCGCTGGGCACCGGCGAGCTCGGGATGCCAGGCCGGTGGCGTGCGGACCAGCCTGAACAGCCAGGGATAGGCCTGCGCCACGCGCTCGGCGGGATCGGCCGCGGCCTCGGGCTGGTGTGAGCTGACGACCGGATACAGATCCTGCAGGACGTGCAGCGCCTGCACGACCATCGCGCCCGGGAGTGACATCTCGGCGCGCGGCATGTCGGACGGCACCACCAGCGACGGGCTCTGGAAGTCGCGATAGGTCTCAGGCGCCGGCAGCAGCCGGACCGGTACGTCTGCGTCCGGCACCGGCGTGCGCCGCGGCCACAGCCGGCTGACGACGATGAACGACCACACCGCCGCCCACACGTGCTGCCGGACGAACCAGGCCACGCGCTGCAGTCCCGGGCGATCCCGCAGGAGTGCCGCACGCAGGCGGGCTGCCCAGCCGAGCATTCTGCCGAGCCACCGGGCGATCGGCAGGCTGTCGCGGGTGAGTGCTGCGCTCATTCGCGCCGCCAGCCCTTGAAGCGGCGCGGGTGCCCATCGCCGCGGCGTGAGCAGTGCATCGATCACGGCCATCGGCCACATCAGCCATGGCATTCGTTCCTGCAGGGACTGGATGGTCACCGCCGCATCTTAGCTGAGCGCGTTTCCGGCCACCTGGCTCGGCGTCGGGCTGATGATGCTGTCGTGCTCTACGGCGGGTATCGCCAGCGTGTCCTCACGGCTCGCGAGCCTGTTCTCGCCCGCGGCTGAAGACACAGACGTCGGTTGACAGCGTGACGTCGAGCACGCCCAGGGCCTCGACGCGCGCGGTCGCGCTGGTGCGGGCGCCGCGATACGTGCTCTGCAGCAGGTCGCGCAGCGCCTCACCCCCCAGCCGCTGACGCTCGCGCACGGTGACGCGCTCGACGAGGACGAACCGCGCCGCGTGCGCCGCGACCACCGCCTCGACGCGCTCGCGGGCGACCCCCTCCCCCTGTACCGCGGCACGCAGCTCGATGAGGTCGTCGGCTGCGGGCACCCCGACGATGAGCGTGCCGTCCGGAACGAGTACGCGGGCGCACTCGTCAGGGTTGCGCCGGCCGTTCAGCGACACGACCAGGTGCACGCTCCCGTCGAGCAGCGGCAGCCGGCGATCGGCGTTGGCGACCACCCAGGTGAGCGCGGGGTAGCGGCGCGCGGCTCGCTCCACCGCGGCCGTGGACAGGTCGATTCCGGCGCCGCACACGTCTCGGAAGGCGGCGAGCGCGCCCAGGAGCTCGCCCGAGCCGCAGCCGAGGTCGGCGGCGATCAGCACCCCGCCGCTCGATGGTGCACGAGAGGCGATTGCGTCGATGGCCGCCCGGCCGATGCCCGCCTCGAGCAGCCGGGCGCGGGCGGCGACCGCTTCCTTGGTGTCGCCGGGCGTGCGCGACCGGCGGTCCTGCGGTTGGAGCAGGCTGAGGTAGCCGCTGCGCGCCACGTCGAAGGCGTGCCCCGCCTCGCAGACAACCCGGCCGCTGTCACGCACCAGCGGCCGGCCGCAGGAGCGAACGCTGCACGCGATCGGCGGTAGCACCATCGCGCATCGTACCGGAGTACGATGCGCCGGCATGGCGTTCGAGCTCCCCACGCACACCCAGGGCGCCGGACCGGACGTGATCCTCGTGCATGGCGCGCTCGGTGATCGCCGCCAGTGGGATCCGGTGGCCGCGGCGTTGTCGCCGCGCTATCGCACCCACGCGGTCAGCCGCCGCTATCACTGGCCCGGCCCGATGCCGGCCGCCGGCGAACGCTACTCCTACGAGCTGCACCGCGATGACGTCCTGGCCTTGACGGCCTCGCTGCCAGCGGCGGCGCATCTGGTCGGGCACTCCTACGGAGCGGGGGTGGTGCTGCTCGCGGCGCTGCAATCGCCGGAGCGCGTGCGCAGCCTCACCCTGATCGAGCCGGCGTTCGGAAGCCTGCTGCCCGAAGCCGGAGCCGGGCTCGCCGACGAAAAGGTGAGCCGCTCTGCCGCGCTGGCCAAGGTACGCGCGCTCGTCGACGCGGAGCGGCACGACGACGCGGCGGTGGCGTTCATCGACTGGGTGCAGGGCGGCACCGGCGGGTTTGCGCGCCTGCCCGAGTCCACGCAGTCCGGGCTCCGCGAGAACGCGCGCACCCTCGGCCCGACCATCGCCGGCTCGCAGCCCGACGTGTCGCCGGCCAGCCTGCGCGCCCTGCGCGTGCCCACGCTCGTCGTCAACGGTGCCCAGACGCGCGCCTTTTACCGGCTCATCGGCGAGGTCACCACCGCCAGCATTCCCGGTGCGAAGCTCACGCGGCTGGCCGGCTGCGGCCACATGACCATCGTCGAGGATCCGGCCGCGACGACCGCGCTCCTCGAGCAGTTCCTGCTCGCGTGACGGCCGGCCTCGCCCGCGGCCGGCGCCGCCGATCCCTGCTAAGATCCGCCCTGATTCCTGGAGGAACCCCATGTCCATGCGCTCGCCGTCCACCCTGACGCTGCCGATTCTCACCGTCGCCCTGTCGTTGCTGCTGCCCGGCGCGCTGCGGGCCCAGCAGGCCGCCTCGGCCACCAAGAGCCCCGGCAAGTGGAGCGTTCCGCGCACGCCGTGGGGAGATCCGGACCTGCAGGGCAGCTTCACCAACAAGGACGAGAACGGCACCCCGTTCGAGCGTCCGGCCGATCTCGCCGGCAAGACCCTCTCGGACTTCGGCGACAAGGAACTGGCGGAGCTGCGCAAGACGCGCCAGGCCAGGGCGCAAGCCGGGGCCGGCCGGATCGGCGGCTCCGAGGAAGAGGACACCGGCGCCGGCCCGTCGCACTGGTACGAGCACCTCAACGCGAGCAACGCGCAGGCCTGGTTCGTGTTCGAACCGGCCGACGGCACGATCCCGCCGCTCACGAAGGAAGCGCGGGATCGCGCTGCGGCGCGCCAGGCTGCCCGGCGCGGGCGCGGGCCGGCCGACTCGTGGACCGATCGCAGCCTCTACGATCGCTGCATCAGCCGCGGCATTCCCGGCTCGATGATGCCGGCGATCTACGGCAACGCCTACGACATCACGCAGGGGCCCGGGTTCGTGGCGATCCGCTACGAGATGATTCACGAGACGCGCATCATCCCGCTCGGCAACAGCCCGCGTCTCCCGGCCTCCTTCCGGCACTACACCGGCGATGCGCGCGGCCACTGGGACGGCGACACGCTGGTGGTGGAGACCACCAACTTCAACGAGGCGTCCGCCTACCGTGGCGCGAGCCGCAACCTGAAGATGACCGAGCGCTTCACGCTGATCAATCCGAACACGATCAAGTGGGAAGCCCGCTTCGAGGATCCGGCCACGTGGGAGCGTCCGTGGGCGATGACCATGCCGCTCAAGCGTGACGACGAGGGCGGCCAGTTCGAGTACGCGTGTCATGAAGGCAACCGAGGCCTGGAGAACATCCTGCGCGCGGCCCGCTTCGAAGAAGCCAAGGCAGCAGGGAAGTAGGGGACGCTCCATGTCGAAGCGTTTCGCGCTGCTGGCGCTCGCGGTCGTCTCGTTCACGCTGCCGCTGGCGGCCGGCAACGGTGCCCTGTCCATCGGCAAGCCTGACGATCTCGGGTTCTCGCCCGAGCGCCTGGCGCGGGTGCGCGAAGCGGTGCAGCGCCACGTCGATGCCGGGCAGGTGTCGGGCGCGGTGACCCTCGTGGCCCGCCGCGGGAAGATCGCCCAGTTCGAATCGTACGGCGTCATGGATCTCGAATCGAAGAAGCCGATGCCGAAGGACGGCATCTTCCGGCTCGCCTCGATGTCGAAGCCGATCACGGCCGTGGCCGTGATGATGATGGTGGAAGAGGGCAAGGTGCGGCTCACCGATCCGGTGTCGCGCTTCATCCCCGAGTTCCGCGGCCAGCGCGTCGCGGTCCCCAAGCCGGGCACCACCGCCCCGCCGCCCCTGCCTCCGGGCGCTGCGCCCACGGGGCCAAAGCCCGAGTCAGACTTCGCGCCCGCAACGCGCGAGATCACCGTGCGTGACCTGCTGACGCACACATCGGGCCTGGG
>DATMDI010000102.1:0-2818 GCA_035557875.1 Vicinamibacterales bacterium | reverse complement strand
CGCCGCCGCCCGCCCCGCGGCGGTCCTGGACGTTTCCGCTTTCAGCTCGACCTTCCCATCTCATCGTGCGCTCGTTTCCGGCGGGCTGAAGCCCCGCCCTACGTCGAGGCTCAAGCGCCCCGACCTGTGTCGAGTGTTCGGTCCGCTATTATGCAAGTCATGGACCTGGGGCTGGCGGGCAAGATCGCGGTGGTCACCGGCTCGAGCAGAGGCCTGGGCCTTGCCAGCGCGAAGGCGCTGGCGGCGGAGGGTTGTCACGTCACGCTGTGCGCGCGGTCGCGCGAGGGGCTCGACGCTGCAGTCCTCGCCATTGCCGAGACGGCGGCGCCGCCAGCGCGGCTGCACGCGGTGGCAGCGGACGTGAGCACCGTCGCCGGCGTGCAGGCGGTAATCGACGCGGCGGTCGAGACCTTTGGCGGCATCGACATCCTGGTGAACAACGTCGGGTCGTCGAAGGGCACCGACCTGCTCGGCACCGGCGACGAGACCTGGCACGAGGCGTTCGACCAGAATCTCTTCCCGTCGATTCGTGCCTCGCGCCTCGCCGTGCCGTTCATGGAGCAGCGCGGCGGCGGCGCCATCATCATCATTGCCTCCATCTACGGACGCGAGGCGGGCGGACGGATGACTTACAACGTGGTGAAGGCTGCCGAGATCAGCCTCGCCAAGTCGCTGGCCCAGCAATTGGCGCCGTCGAACATCCGGGTCAACAGCGTGTCGCCTGGCTCGATCTCGTTCGAGGGCGGCACCTGGTGGAAGCGGCAGCAGGAAGATCCCGCCGCCATGGCCGAGTTCGTCAAGCGCGAGATCCCGATGGGCCGGTTCGGCCGTGCCGAGGAAGTGGGGGACGTGGTGACGTTCCTGGCCAGCCGCCGCGCCAGCTGGATCAACGGGACGTCGATCGTCGTGGACGGCTGTCAGAGTCGCGCGTTCTGACGGCTCCCGGCTCTCGGCTCCCGCAGGGCGGGGCTTCAGCCCCGCCGCGCGATAGGGCGCCAGTCGTCCCGGGGCCTGACGTATCCTTGCTGGACGTTGAGGCTCCACACCTCGGACACGCATCGCGGATGAACGACCTCAATCCTGTAAAAGAAGCTTGCGACCGGGCGGAGCGCCTGATCGCATCGCGTGCCCCCCGTCGCGAGATCCTGACCTGTCTCGTCGTCGCAGCGGAGACCGTCTCAGGGCCCGGAGCCGTGGCCTCGATCCTCGTGCTGGATCACGCCGGCCTGCTGCGCGACGGCGCCTCGCCCGGCCTGCCTGCCGACTACGTGAGCGCCATCGACGGTTTGAAGCCCGATGCGGCCGTGGGGACGTGCGCCGCGGCCGCGGCCACCGGAGCCGTCGTGGTCACGCCCAGCTTCCTGGCCGACGGCAAGTGGGCCGAACTGCGTCATCTGCCACTGGCCATCGGCTTCGTCGGGGCGTGGAGCATGCCGATCAAGTCCGCGGCGAACGACCGCGTGCTCGGGACGTTCGGCACCTACTATCGTGACGTGCGGCAGCCGACGCCGCGGGAGGTCGCGGCCATCACGGCGCTGGCCGTGATCGCCGCGAGCGCGATCGACGGCACGGTCCCGTCGTAGGGGCGCCAGGCGGCCGCCACGACGTCAGTGCGGCGGCGGCTGATACAACTGAATCAGGTTGCCGCAGGTGTCGGCGCACACGGCGATCGACACCGGCCCCATCTGCGTGGGCATCTTCGTGAACACCACGCCGGCGGCCTGAAGGCGCGCCACCTCCTGGGCGAGATCTCTCACCTCGAACGCGGCCACCGGGATGCCCTGCGTGAACATGGCGTCCTGAAAGGCACGCCCGGCCGGGTTGGCGTTGGGCTCGAGCGCGAGCTCGACGTCGGGTGCCTCGGGCGACACCACCGTGATCCAGCGGTATTCGCCGACCGGGATGTCTCGCTTTGCCACGAACCCGAAGACTTCGGTGTAGAACCGCAGCCCTTTGGCCTGATCGTCCACCATGACGCTGGTCAGCTTGATGCGCATCGGCTCTCCCGCGCCGCTCCTCTCGTGTCCGCGGCGACGGTCCCAGTGTCCTCCGGGCAGCCATGGTCCTGCTTCTCCAGAATTGCGAACCCGGCGCCCATCAGGTTCAGGCAGCCCGGATACAGCGTCGCGACGCGATCGTGCGGACGGGTCGTGGCTCGCACGCGGGCCCGATAGGCCGACGGCGACGCGCCGACGCGGCGCGCGAAGAGCGCGCTGAAGCTGCCAAGGCTCGAGAAACCGACGTCGAGACACACGTCGGTCACCGGACGATCGGTCAGCGCCAGGAGCCGTCGTGCCCGATCGATGCGCGCGGCAATGCGGAGCTGGTGCGGCGTCTCGCCGAAGAGCGCCTGAAAGCGGCGGATGAACTGGAACGGTGACAGCCGGGTCCGCGCCGCGGTTTCGCGCACGCTCACCCCCGACGAGCGGAGCTGAGCCCGTGCCCGGCAGAAATCGGCGAGCGCGTGAGCGGTGACCAACCGCACGCGCGGCGGCACGCGACTACCGGCGTTGCCCCACCGCGATGAGCGACAGGCCGATCGGCGGCGGCAGCAGCCGTTCGAGCGGCAGCGCCCAGGGGGCGATGAAGGTGTCGAACACGCGCACCTGCGCCAGGCTGTGGGCGCGCGTCTTGAGGACGTGGGCGTTGAACATCCACCCAAGCAAGCCGATCGGATTCGAATAGCGCAGCGTCAGCAGGTCGAGCCCAGCCGCCGTGAACGCGGCCCCGAGCGACGCCTTCGAATAGCGCCGGTGGTGCCCCAGTTCCGCGTCGAGCGGCCCGTACGCGGCCTGCACCGCCGGCACCCACACCAGCA
>DATMDI010000101.1:0-2761 GCA_035557875.1 Vicinamibacterales bacterium | reverse complement strand
CACCGAACAGCCAGCCGCCGAGGAGGTCGTTGAGGCGTCGATTCGCCGGCCACACCAGATAGTGCGCGAACTCGTGCGCCGCCAGCGCCAGGCCGTGCTGTCCGCCGGCAATGATCACGAACGCGGCCACGTAGGTCCACCACACCGGGTGCAGCAGGTAGAGTGCGACGGCGGCGCTGATCTGGATCCAGATCAGCGCCAGGTCTCGCATGAGGCGCGATGCGGAGGGGCGCGAGAACGCCCGCATCTCCTCAGCCGTGATCAAGGCGCGCAGCGATCGTTCGTGCATGCGGCTGGTTAGTATACAGAAGGGGCATCCGGGCTATCATGCTCGCCCCATGGGCCGCCGTTCGTCGCACGCGACCACGCGGAGCCGTCGCCTTGCGAAGGCCCCGCGCGCCCCCGCACGCCGCGGGAAACCAGGCGTCTGGCTGTGCGCGGCGGCACTCGTGCTGCTCGGGTCGCTCGCCTACGCGAACAGCCTTCACGGGGCGTTCGTCATCGATGACTTCTATACCATCGTCGACAACCCGGACATCCGAACCCCGTTGTCGACGTCGCTCGTGCGCTCGTCATGGGGGGAGTCCGCGGTGCTCGGCCGTCCGCTGACCGCACTGACGTTCTCGATCAACTACGCCCTCCACGGCCTCGACGTCCGCGGGTACCACGTGGGGAACATCGCCGTCCACCTGTTGTGCGCGCTGACGCTGTTCGGTGTGATCCGGCGCATCAGCGATTCCGTCCTCTTCGCGTTCGTGTGTGCATCGCTGTGGATGCTGCACCCGCTGAACAGCGAGGTCGTGAATTACATCAGCCAGCGGACCGAGTCGATGATGGCGCTGTTCTACCTGCTGACCATCTATGCCAGCGTCCGTGCGCACGCGGCGGCACGCGTCTGGCCATGGATGACGGCGGCCCTGGCAGCCAGTGCCCTCGGGGTGCTGTCGAAACAGTCGATGATCACGATCCCGCTGGCGGTCCTGCTCGTCGATTACACGCTCTTCTACGACTCGTTCCGCTCAGCCCTCCGCAGCCGGTGGTGGTTCTACCTTGGCGTGACCGCGGCGTCGTTGGGACCGGGGCTCACCACTTGGTACTTGAGCCCGACGTCGAATGCGGTTGGCTTGGGATCGGGACCGAGCCCGTGGCTCTATCTGCTCAACCAGAGCGTCATGGTCACGCGCTACCTCTCGCTGGCCGCCTGGCCGCGCAATCTGGTGACCGAATATGGATACCCCGTTGCGTACACGCTGACGGACGTCCTCCCGCAGATGGTGTTCATCGGCGGGCTCTTGCTCCTCGCCGTCATCGCCCTGCGGTATCGCCGGAAGCTCGGGCTTCTCGGCATCTGGGTCTTCCTCACGCTCGGAGTCACGTCGAGTGTGGCGCCGATTGCCACAGAAGTCGGCGCGGAGCGCCGGATGTACCTGCCGCTGATGGCGCTGGTGGTCCTGGGTGTGGCCCCTTTTGCTCAGTTGTCGCGGCACCTCACGCGCCACGGGCGACTGGCTTTTGCCGGACCCTCATCAGATCGGCCCGAAGGCGGACCCCATCTTGGGCGCGCGGTGGCCGTGGGGTGTGTCGTGCTCTGGGCCGGCACCGCTGCCGCCCTCGGCGCCAATACGGCTGCCCGCAATCGCGACTATTCGTCGGCGCTTCGGCTCGCGGAGGTGAACTTCGAGCGCTGGCCCAACGGGTACACGCGCCACTGGCTGGGCGAGGAACTGCTGCTCGCCGGCCGACGCGAGGAAGCAAAAGTACACCTGCATGAGGCCGCTCGCGTGGATGCGCGCGCCCACTTCACCCTCGGCCGTGCGCTGTTCGAGGATGGGCGCCTCCGCGAGGCACGTGAGGAACTGGAGGCGTTCGTGCGGCTGATGCCGGCGCGGGTTGAAGCCGTGGAGGCGCGGGGGTTGATTGGCCGGGCGCTGCTCGCCGAGGGCCGTCTCGACGAGGCCGCGGAGCAGTTCCAGCTGGTCCTGCAGATGAATCCATCGTTCTTCGACGCCCACGTGGGGCTCGCCGAGGTGTTGACCGCCCAGGCGCGGTACGACGAGGCGGCAGCGCGGTACCGCGCGTATTTCGCCAGCGGCGGGACCAACCCCGGCGCATGGACCCATCTCGGCATTGCCCTCGCGCGAGCCGGCCGTACCGACGAGGCGATTCAGGCGCTTCGACGCGCCGTCGAGGAGGTTCCCGACGCCGACGTCGCTCATCGCAGTCTCGCCGCGATGCTGATGGAACGGAACGAGGTGACCGCTGCGGTCCAGCACGCAGAGCGCGCCGTTGCGCTGAATCCGGGCGACGCCGCGTCGCGCGATCTGCTGGGCGTCACCCTCGCCGCCCAAGGCCGGCCCGACCAGGCCGCCCTGCAGTTCCGCGAGGCGGTGCGGCTGGATCCGTCGGACGACACGGCGCGCAAGCATCTGGAGCAGGTGCTGCACCAATGAAGCTGCTCATCGCCATTCCCGCGCTCAACGAGGAAGCGAGCATTGCGTCGGTCGTCCAGCGGACACTCGACGCGAAGGCGGAGATCCTGGCACGCACGGCGGTGATGGCGGTGGACATCACGGTGATCAGCGACGGCTCCACCGACCGCACGGTCGAGCGCGCACGGGCGTTCGAGCCGGCGATCACGCTGATCGCCTTCGAACGCAATCGCGGCTACGGTGCGGCCATCATGGAGGCCTGGCGGCGATCGGACGCCGAACTGCTTGGCTTCCTCGATGCTGACGGCACGTGCGATCCCCGCTTCTTCGTC
>DATMDI010000100.1:0-3298 GCA_035557875.1 Vicinamibacterales bacterium | reverse complement strand
GAGCGAACGATCATCTACGCGACGGGGATGACCAATATCCGCGACGTGATTCCGTTCCCGCGCACGCCCGGGCACGCTGCGTTTTAATTCCACGGCCCGAGTTGAGAGCCGTGGGTTTGGCTCAAGACTCAAGGCTCAAGGCTCAAGACTCAAGCAAGAGCGCTCGACGGGGTCAGTGTGTGCCTGAGCCCTGCGCCCTGAGCCGACCATCTGCGGCTCTCTGAACTCAAGTGAGCCGCTCTAGAAGGTGACGAAAGTGTTTTTCAGCCGCTCGCGCGCGTTGGCGCAGCGCTGCAGTGTGGCGGCGGCGTCGCCGGTATCGGCTACCTCGAACATCAGCACGCCGTCGTAGCCGATCTTCTGCGTCTCCATCATCGCCATGTCCCAGTCGATCGAGCCGGCAAACGGCGGCAGATGATCGTCGGCGCGGCGGCGGTTGTCGTGCACGTGCGTCGTGATCAGGTGGCCCGACACTTCTTCGATCGCTTCGCCAACGTCGCCCATCAGGTGCGCGTGGCCGTAGTCGAGACAGATGCCGATGCCATCGATCTCGTCGCTCTCGTCCTCGATGAGGCGGACGAGGCTGTCTGGCGTGGACAGCGGATTGGGCATCACTTCCACGGCTACCTGGACGCCGACGGCGCGCGCGGCGGCCGCGATCTCCTGAAGGCTGCGGCGGGCCGCGCCCGGCTGGTTGTCGTTGGCCGGCGGGCGCGTCGACGTGGGCACGCCGAGGTGCAGCACCAGGACGCGGAACGGAATGCGCGCGGCCAGGGCGAGCGCCGCTTTCACCTCGGCCACGGCGGCGGCGCGGCGGCTTTCGTCGCCCGAGGCGGTGGAATATGGCGCCACCATCTCGCCACGCCGCACGGCCTCGGCGATCGGTGCATGCAGCGAGTGGAGCTGGAGCCGGGTCTCGGCCAGCCAGCCGGCGAGGCTCGTCACCGCCTCGTCGTCGCGGTAGTCGAAATGGGTACGCGTGGCGAAGACTTCGATCGCCTCGAAACCGTGGCGGGCGACGAGCGCCAGGTGCTCGCGCGTCAGCCGGTGGTCGTGAAAGAGATGCGTGGAAAGACCGAAGCGCCGCTCGTCCACGGTGCCCTCATCTTACCGCGCGCGGCAGGGACCGAGCGTCTGCGGCCGAAGCCCCGCCCTGCGTGAATCAGCGGAGCTCGGGCAGCACGGAGGCGAGCAGCTCGCGGAGCCGCCCGAACCTGGCGTGGCGCTCCAGATTGGTGCGCGCGTAGGTGAGCGTGCGCGGCATGTACTGGATGTACACCGGGTTGGCCCGTGTCGCGGCCTGGAAGCCGAAGGTGCCGAGCGCTTTCAGGTTGCGCTGGAGGGCCATCAGGTCGAAACGCTCGCGGAACCGCTGGGCGTCGTCGCCGCCGGTGCCCGTCCCGCGGCTGCGGAGGGCGAGAAAGAACGCGATCAGTTCGTCCACCTGGGCGTCCGTGAGATCGACGTAGGAATCGCGCAGCAGCGACACCAGGTCGTAGGTGTCCGGCCCCATGCGTGCGTCCTGAAAGTCGATGATGTAAAGCTGCCCATCGTGCAGCATCAGGTTGCGGCTGTGGTAATCGCGGTGGCAGAGCACGCGGGGCTCGGCCGCGAGCTCCTCGACGATCGCGGCGAACTCCTCGCTCAAGGCCGCCCGCGCCGCGCCGTCGAAGGCGGCGCCGCGGTAGGCCTCGAGGTAGTGCTTCACGAAGAAGTTGAGCTCCCAGGTGAGCTTCTCGACATCGAACGCGATGCCGTAGGGCAGATAGCCCGGTGCGGCCAGCTCGCCGCCGCGGCGCTGCAGCGTTTCGATCAGGCTCACGGCCTGGCGGTAGAGCGCGGCGTGTTCGGCCTGGGTGGCGGCGCCGAGATGCGCCTGCAGCGTGACGTCGCCGAGATCCTGCAGGGCGATGACGCCGAGCTCGTTCGAGTGGGCGAGGATGCGCGGCACGGGCACCGGCATCGCCTCGAGCAGGCCGGCGACGTTGACGAACGGGAGCTGCTCGAAGGCGATCGGCCCCGGGTGCACGGCGAGCACCTGCGTCGCGTCGTGCGGCACGAGCACCCGGAAGTAGCGCCGGTCCGAGGCGTCGCCGGTGAGCGCCACCACGGACGCGCCGCGTTGCGCGAGGCCGCAGTCGGCGAGAAACTGATCGATTCGGGCCCGCACGTCGGTCACAGTTGTCGTCACGTCCGTTTCCCCCGGGTTCTTCCGGCGGGGCCGACCACCTCCGCTAACGCTACGGTGGTCCGCCGTAGCCTTGGCGAAGGTGGAAGCCCCGCCCTACGACGAAAGATCGGAGACCGCCAGATTGCCGACGACGGTTTCTCCTGGCGCCAGGCTGCCATCGAGGCGCCGGATGATCTGGCGCGTCCAGGAGGTGCGCGGTGGAATCGACACGCCGTCGGTGACGATACACCTGTCGAGCACGGCGCCGTCGCCCACGTCCACGTCGTCCCACAGAATCGAACGGCGTACGGCAGCGGATGGCGCGACGCGCGACGTCGCGGGATGTCGATCGACCGTGCCTTCGCGCTCGGCAAACGCCATGGAGGTGGCGTAGTAGTCGGCCGGGGTGCCGATGTCGTGGTACGAGGTATCGGTCGGCAGCACGCGCACGGCTCCAGGCCGCGCCGCGTTCAGCTGGGGGTAGAGCGCGGCCACCGACTCGTAGGGCGTGTCGGGCGGCACGGTATCGAAGGCGGCGGCTTCGGCGACCTGAACGCCGTAGAAGTGGTACGAGGGTTGGTCCGACCCGCGCGGGGCCACGCCGGTCAGCGCGCCGTCGGCGCCGGCAAGGAGGCCGCTGTACTTGTGCGGCTCGGTGTTGGGTACTCCGGCCATCGTTACCAGCGCATGCGATCGATCGTGGTACTCGAGCACCGGCCCGAGCACCAGGTCGGTCAGCGTGTCGCCGTTGACGATCAGGAAGCGCGGCGCGCCCAGGATCGGCGCGGCACGACGCGGACCCCCACCCGACCCCAGGACGGGTGTCTCCCACGAATAGCGCACCCGGACGCCGAAGTCCTGGCCGTCGCCGACGATGCGCGTCAGCGTCTCCGGCATGTGATGGAGGTTGAGCACGACGTCGGTGACGCCGCCGCTGCGCAGCCAGCCGAGGATGCGGCCCACGAGCGGCTGTCCGCCGACCGGCAGCGCTGCCTTCGCGCGTACGAGCGACAGCGGCCGCAGCCGGGTTGCCAGCCCGGCGGTGAGGACGAGCGCCGGAATCATGCCCCGGCGGCGTCTCCCGCGTCGAACAGCATGTCGCGGACGGTGAGATGGTTCGCCTGCACG
>DATMDI010000099.1:0-12688 GCA_035557875.1 Vicinamibacterales bacterium | reverse complement strand
GGCCAGGGCCAGCGCGCCGAGCCAGGTGGGAAGCAGCAGCTGCAGCACCGCGGGCAGCACCAGGTCCGGGCTTGCCTGCGGCGGCAGCGCCACGCGGCCCGCCATGCCGAGCAGCACCGGGACGAACGCGAACAGCAGCAGGCCGACCGCATTGAGCCCGACGCCGATGGTCAGGGCGCGCGGGCTCGCGGCGCCGTACGACTTCTGGATCAGCCCGGGCGAGATGACGAACGCAGGCCCGGTGAGCGCCAGGAACGTCCAGCCCGATCCCGGGCCCGCCGAGTAGGTGAAGTCGGTGAAGCCGGCCGGCAGTCCGGGCGCCGAGAACGCCGCCAGGCCGCCGGCGTTCTCGAGCGCGAACGGCAGCGCCACCGCAAACCCCGCGAGCATCACGATCAGCTGCAGCGAGTTCACCCACGCCGTGCCCAGCAGTCCGCCGGCGGCGAAATACACCGTCATGATGCTGCCGCCGATCAGCGAGCCGAGCCAGCGCGGTGCACCGGTGAGCACGTTGAGGATGGCGGCGCCGGCCATCAGCTGTGCCGCGAGGATCCACAGGCAGCCGAAGGTCACCAGCACCGAGACGATGCCGCGCACTGCCGGACCGTAGCGATGCTCGAGGAAGTCGCCGGTGGTGTAGAAGCCGTGCGTCTTCGCCAGCGTCCAGAGCCGGGGCCCCACCCAGAAGGCGAGGACGAGCGAGGCGAGGCCCGCCGAGCCGCTCCACCACCACGCGCTCAGCCCGTCACGGTAGCCGAGGCCGGCGGCGTTCACCGTGGCGCCGGCGCCGATGTTGGCGGCGAGCATCGACGACAGGATCAGGCCGGCGCCGAGGCTGCGGCCGGCGACGAAGAACTCGCTGCTGCCGCGCACCAGCCGCGACGTCCACAGACCGAAGCCGACGATCGCGATCGAGTAGATCGCGATCAAAAAAATGTGCGGACTCAAGATTGTTTTCTATCTGACTCGTGCGGGGACGGTGCCGAGCGAGCGGGCCGACGGCAGGCCACCGAGCGGTTCCGCGATGGATACGGCGCGCACGATGGCCTCCGAAAGCGCCTCCGCGGCCAGCGCACCGACGATCGTGGCGCTGGTCTCGCCGGTCCACCGGCTGGTGGCGAGCGCGAACACGGTGTCGCCGTCGCCGGTGGTGTGTGAGGGGTTGATCGCGCGCGCGAGCGCATCGTCGGCCATCAGCGCGATGCGGCTGATCTCGGCCTTCGACAGGCGTGCGTTGGTGGCGACGACCGCAATCGTGGTGTTGCCTCCGGCGCGCGCCGCCGCCGGAGCCGGTCCGAGCGCGCCCGAGCGAATCAGCACCCGGGCGTCCGCCAGCGTCTTGCCGTCTTCGCTGCGCACACCCGCCACCACCTTGCCGGTGGAGGGGTCCACGACGTCGCCGGCGGCGTTCACGGCGGCAATGGCTCCGACGATGAGGCCGTTCGGCAGCGCGATGCTGGCCGAGCCAATCCCGCCCTTCATCGACCGCGCCGCTCCGGCCAGTTTGCCCACCGTCGCCCCGGCGCCGGCGCCGACGTTCCCTTCCGCCACGGCGCCGTTCGCCGCTGCCGTCGCCGCCCGGTAGCCGCAGTCCGCACCGGGACGGATCTTCGGGTCGGCGCCGAACCCGAGGTCGAACAGGATGGCCGCCGGCACGATCGGCACGACGCCGGCCGCGCCCACGTTCCAGCCGATCTTCCGCTCTTCCAGAAACTTGACGACTCCCTGCGCGGCGTCCAGGCCGTAGGCGCTGCCGCCCGCGAGGACGATCGCGTTGACCTTGTCGACCATGTTGAGCGGATCCAGCAGATCGGTTTCACGCGTCCCTGGCGCGCCGCCCCGCTGCGACACGCCGCCCACGGCGCCGTCCCCCTCCACGAGCACGACGGTGCACCCGGTTGGCCGTTCAGCAAGGGTGAACTGGCCGACGCGGATCCCCGGCACGAGGGTGATGCCCCGGTTGACGGCGGCGGCAGGCGGAGCAGCCGTCCGCGACTGCGACACGCCAGCCACCGCGGCGGCGATGGTCAGGGCGGCCGTGCCCATGAGCACTTTCGCGGCGGTCATCGCACCCTCCTCGTGGGGACTATGTCCCGAACCGGGGCGGCGTGCACAGCACGTTGTCGATGAGCCGCGTCGAGCCCACCCACAGGGCCGCTGCCGCGACGACCGGACCGGCGACGCGTTCCACGGGCTGGAAGGTGACCGGATCGACCAGTTCCAGGTATTCGAGGCGGAGCGGGGCGTCGGTGCCGATGATGTCCGCCGCGCGGCTCCGGGCCGCCGCCGGATCGGTGATGCCGGCCGCCACCGCGTCACGCACCGCGTTCAGGGCCCGAAACAGGCGCGGGGCGAGCGCGCGCTCCGCGGCGCCGAGGTGCTGGTTGCGCGAGCTGAGGGCCAGCCCGTCGGGCTCACGGACCGTCGGCACACCGGTAATCAGCACCGGCACGTTCAGATCGCTCACCGTGCGCCGGATGACGGCCAGCTGCTGGGCGTCCTTCTCGCCAAAGTAGGCGACATCGGGCTGGACGACATTGAGCAGCTTCAGCACCACGGTTGCGACGCCGTCGAAGTGTCCGGACCGGAACGCGCCGCACAGGTGCTCGGCGGTGCGGCCGGCGTGCACCGTGCAGTCCGGCGGCTGCGGATACATCACCGCGGGGGTCGGCGCGAACACCACGTCCACGTCCAGCTTCGCACACAGCGCCAGGTCGGCGTCGAAGGGGCGCGGATAGCGCGTCAGGTCGTCGGCGCGATCGAACTGCAGCGGATTGACGAAGATGCTGACGACGACGGTCGGGCACTCGTGACGTGCCTGTTCGACGAGCCGGGCGTGCCCGGCGTGCAGCGCGCCCATCGTCGGCACCAGGCCGACGGCGCCCAGGCCGCGGCGCGCCGCGATCGACGCGCGCATTCCGTCGATGGTCTCGACCACGAGCGGCGGCATCAGGCTAGTGACAGGCCAAGAGTGTCGGACTGTCAGCGCGGTCGCGCTTCGAGCGGAAGCGGCACTTCGGGGTAGCGGCCGGACCGCACGTCTTCGATGTATTCGCGCGCGGCGCGCGTCACGTCGTCGGCCAGGTGCGCGTACTGCTTCACGAACGACGGAATCCGCCCGTCGAAAAGGCCCAGCATGTCGTGGCTCACCAGCACCTGTCCGTCGCAGTCCGGCCCGGCCCCGATGCCGATGGTCGGCACCGACAGCGCTGCCGTCACCTGACGCGCCGCATCCGGCCCCACGGCCTCGATCACCACCGCGAACACACCGGCGCGCTCGAGCGCGTGTGCTTCCTCGACCAGCGCCTCGATGTCTTCGCGTTGCACCGCCTGGCGGCGATAGCCGCCCACCTGATGGAGCGACTGGGGCTGGAGCCCGAGGTGACCCATCACCGGGATGCCGACCTCCACCATCCGCCGCACCGCGCCGACGATCGGCAGCCCGCCCTCGACCTTCACGGCGGCGGCGCCCGCCTGCACCAGGCGGCCGGCATTGCGCACGGCGTCCTCGACGCTGACCTGGTAGGTCATGAACGGCATGTCGGCTACCACGAGCGCACGCGCCGCGCCGCGCGCCACCGCGCGCGTGTGGTGCAGCATGTCGTCGAGCGTCACCGGAAGCGTGTGCTCGTAGCCCAGCACGACGACGCCCACCGAGTCGCCGACGAGCAGCACGTCGACGCCGGCGCGGTCGAGAATCCGGGCCATGGTGGCGTCGTAGGCGGTGAGCACGGCAATCTTCTCGCCGCGCCGTTTGCGCTCGCGCAGGTCGGGCACCCGGACTTTGGCGTCGCTCATGTGTGTCGCAGGCTGGTGCTCAGCGGATGGCCGCGAAAGTTTTCGCCAGCCAGGTGTTGACGGCCTCGGTCACGTCCTTGCTGATGGTGCGGTCGTCGAGGCTCGCATACTCGCCCACCTCGCCCGTCACGGCCGGCGTCAGCAGGTGGTTGACGCCGCGCACCATGACGAGCTCGACCGACTTGCTCTTGCTGTCGGTACGGGCCAGTTCCACGAGGCGTTCGGCGTTGGCCGGAGCCACCTGCTGATCGAGCGCTCCGTGCACGAAGAGCATCGGCTGCCGCACGCCCTCGATCGTCTTGGCGGGATCGAACGTGAGGAAGCTCTGCATCCACGGCGTGTCGGCTTCCTTGCGCACGTTGGGCGGTACGCCCTCCCAGCCTTTGCCCGAGAGCACCGCCGCGTGGATCTGTTTCTGCAGCGCCACCCGGGCCGCGCGATCCTCCGGCGTCAGCGTCGATGCCTCCAGGGCCCGCCGCTGCTGGTCGAGGACGAGGTCGGCTCCCGTGCTGCCCGGCCCGGCCAGCGAGACGACCGCCGCCAGCTTGCGTTCCCTTGACGCCGCCAGCAGCGCCACCCATGCGCCTTCGCCGTGGCCTGCCACGGCGATCCGCTTGGGATCGACGTCCTTGCGATCGTCCAGCCAGCGCATCACGGCGCGGACGTCCTCGGCGTAGTCCGTCAGCGTGGCCGATTCGGCGCGCCCGCCGCTCTGGCCGAAGCCGCGCTTGTCGTAGCGGACGGCGAGATACCCGGCTTTGGCGAGTGCCGCGGCGAGCTGCGACAGCGTGGGTACGCCGTGCGCAGCGCCGTCACGATCGTTGCTGCCGGCGCCCCCGATGAGAATCACCGCCGGGATGCGGGTGCCGGCGGCGCCCGCGGCGGGGCGCGTGATGGTGGCGCCGATGTTGAAGCCGACGGCAGGAATCGTCACCGCCTCGTCGCCGGCGTTGGAATAGACCTGGGTGCGCGACGTGGACGCCGCAACGTCGGCGCGCACGACGTCGAGCCCCTGCGACGGCACGCTGAAACGAACGAGCCCGCCGTCCTTCGTGGAGGTGATGCTGAGGCCGATGTCGGGAGTGCCGGGAATCTGCCACAACGCCTCGAAGTGCCAGACGTCGAACAGGTCCTTGCCGATCTGAATGCGCTCGGTGACCGACGACACGTGCTTGATCGTGGTTTCGCCCTGCGGCAGAACGTAGGCCTTGAGCTCGGTGCCTCCAGGAGCGTTGACGAGCTGGCGTGAAACCGCTTCGAAGGCCCCGAAGAAGGAACTTGGCAGCAGGACCACCGCATGCGGCGAAATCGCATGCTCGCGCGAGTAGGGCGTGCCGGTCTGGGCCCCGCTCGTGCGCGCAACGCTGTCTTGGAACGTGGACCTCGCGACGACCTCGCCGCCGTTGACCGAGGCCTCGAGGTTGAAACTCTGGGGCGTCCAGTCGGGTGAGTACTTCACCTCGGCGCGCCGCGTCGTGACGCTGGCAGGCACCGACATGCGCCCCTGGCTCATGATCGAGACGCCCGACGCGTCCACGCGGACGGTCACGTCCTCCCGGCCGATCGGGGTGCCCTTCAGGAAGACGGTGTACCCGGTTGGCCGGGGCGCCGCCTCCTGGGCCTGGGCGGCCGTGGACAGAACCAGCAGAATCGCCCAGGTACAATAGCGTAGGAACATCGAGTCGATCGTATCAGAGCCACCGGGTCAGGCAGGTCAGGTGGGTCGGGTAGGCCAGGTAGGTGACCCGGTGGGCGGACAAGGCAGAACCGTGAACGGCATCGAGCAGGATTACCGGCAGATCGTTGGGGGCGCGGCGGTTGGCGAGCTGGCTCCGTCGGTTCAGCTGGCGGTGGCCGGCGCCGATCGCGCGTCGTTCCTGCAAGGGCTGCTGACCAACGACATTCAGGCGCTCACCGAAGGCTCGGGCTGCTACGCGGCCTGGCTCACGCCGCAGGGGCGGATGCTCACCGACATGCACGTGCTCGAGTCGGACGGGATGCTCCTGCTCGACGTGCCGGCCGCGCAGGCCGAGGCGACGATGGCCCGGCTGGAACAGTTCCTCTTCTCCGAGGACGTGAAGGTGGGATCGCTGGCGGGGGCGCTCGCCACGGTGTGGGTGCACGGGCCGGGCGCGCCCGCGGCGCTCGAGCAGTCGCTCGATGGCGCCTCAGGGCTCGGCGAGTGGCCGCAGTACCGTCACAGCCACGTGGCCTTTGCCGGAGAATCGCTGGTCCTCGCGCGCATCGATCAGCTTGGCGTGCCCGGCTACTGCGCGTTTCTCAGCGCCGGCCGCCACGACGATCTCGTTGCCGCGCTCACGGCCAAGGGGGCGCTCCCGGTGGGGCCCGAGGCGCTGGCTGCGGCCCGCATCGAGGCGGCGTATCCGCTGTTCGGCGTCGACATGACCGCCGACACGATTCCCCTCGAAGCGGGCATCGAGCCGCGGGCGATCTCCACCTCGAAGGGCTGCTACGTCGGGCAGGAAGTCATCATCCGCGTTCTGCATCGCGGGCACGGGCGCGTGGCCCGCAAGCTGGTGACGGTGAAGCTCGAAGCGCCGGCCGAAGCGGGAGCGAAGATTGTCGACGGCGAGCGGGGAGTGGGCGTCGTCACGAGCGCGGCGGTCTCGCCGCAATCCGGACCCATCGCCCTCGCCTACGTGCATCGCGATCTGGCTGCCGATGGCACCGTTGTCGTCGTCGAGACTGCTGCCGGGCCTGTGCGCGGCGTCGTGGCGGTACAGCCTCTCCGTAGGGCGGGGCTTTAGCCCCGCCCTACATCTGTCCTACGCGCCGCCGGTCAGCAGCGCGATCAACTCTTCGTCGGCAGCAGGGAAACCCAGCGAGCGCAGCTCGCCCCTGGGCACCCAGCGCATCTCCTGTCCCAGCATCGGCCGCGGCGTGGTCTCGAGCTGGCAGACGTAGAAGTGCAGCGTCACGTGGCGATCGTCGTAGCCGTGCGCCGCGGTCGACACGAGCGCGCCCACTTCGACGTCGGTGCCGAGCTCCTCCTGCATTTCGCGGCGAAGCGCCTGCTCGTGGCTCTCGCCGGCGGCGACTTTGCCTCCGGGAAACTCCCACATTCCGGCCAGGTGTACGCCAGGCTGCCGGCGAGTGACGAGGAACCGGTCGCCATCCTCGACCACTGCAGCGACGACGTGCAGGGTCGCGCCGCTCACGGCCTCCGCGCCTTCCTTGCCTTTCGCCGGTGCGGCGACGTCCGGCAGAAGCCCTTCATCGGGCATCCGTCGCAGCGCGGCGTGCGCGGAGCGCACACGGTGGCGCCAAGATCCATCAAGCCCTGATTGAAGTCGAAGACGTGCTTGTAGGGCACCAGCGCCTCGGACAGCTCCCAGAGATGGCGGTGCATCGCGTGCGCCTTGGGGTCGCCTTTGGCCACGAATACGCGAAACAGCACCCGCGCGACGTTGGTGTCGAGGATCGCGGCGCGCTCACGGAAGGCAAAGCTACGGATCGCCCCCGCTGTGTACGCGCCGATACCCTTGAATGACAAGAGCGTTTCGCGATCCGATGGGAGCTGTCCACCGAATCGCGCGACGCTCTCGCGCGCGATCGCGTGGAGCCGCTTGGGGCGGATGTTGTAGCCGAGCGGCCGCCACGTCGCGCTGACGTCGTTTTCATCCGCCGCCGCCAATGCTTCGAACGAGGGATACTTCGCCAGCCACTCGTGGTACTTGGGCAGCACCCGATCGACCTGCGTCTGCTGCAGCATCACTTCCGAAACGAGGATGTGGTACGGATCGCTTGTGGTACGCCAAGGCAGGGATCGTCCGTTGACGCGATACCAGCTCAACAGCCTACGCCTGAACAACTGTCGCGTGGCGGGTTGGGGCACGGGAGGGGCTGGCATCCAGCCCATATAATTCCACGCGTGCGGATCTACACGAAAACGGGCGATTCTGGAGAGACGTCGCTCTTCGACAAGTCTCGTGTGGCGAAGTCCCACCCGCGCGTCGAGGCTTACGGCGACGTGGACGAGCTCAATGCCTGTCTCGGCGCGGCCCGCGCCGCTGGCGCAGCCGGCGACCTGGATCCCGTGCTCGAGACGATGCAACGCCAGCTCTTTGCCGTCGGCGCCCGCCTCGCCGATCCCTCGGCCCGCATTGCCAGCCGCGTCGAGAAAGCGGTCATCCAGCTGGCCGACGTCGAGCGCCTGGAGCAGTGGATCGATGCATTCGAGGCGGAACTGCCACCGCTGCGGCGGTTCATCCTGCCCGGGGGCAGCACGTGCGGCGCCTGGCTGCACCTGGCCAGAACGGTCTGCCGGCGCGCCGAGCGCCGCGTCGTCGGGTTGGGAGAGGGAGCGGTGGAGCCGATCGTCGTCGTCTATCTGAACCGGCTCTCCGACCTCCTGTTCGTGATGGCGCGTACGGCAAGCCATCGACAGGGCTCGCCGGAAGCGGAATGGTGAACGACCTCAAAGCTGCTTACGCTTCCTGCGAGCACGCCGCCCGATCGCACTACGAGAACTTCCCGGTGGCGTCGCTGCTCGTGCCCGCGGCCATGCGGCGGCACGTCGCGGCCTTGTACGCGTTCGCTCGCGCCGCCGACGATTTCGCCGACGAAGGCGCGCGATCGCCCCAGGAGCGCCAGCGCCTGCTCGACGGATGGGCGGCGCGACTCGGGGCGTCCGCGGCGGCTGGCGCCGCCGGCCCGCCGCCGCGGCCGGGTGAACCGGCGAACGCGGTCGAAATCTTCCTCGCGCTCGGCGCCACCATCCGCGACAAGCGGCTCCCGGTGGCGTTGTTCGAAGACCTGCTCAGCGCGTTCGGTCAGGACGTGACCGTGAAGCGCTACCCGCGCTGGGACGACGTGCTCGACTACAGCCGGCGCTCGGCAAACCCAGTGGGACGTCTCGTGCTGCGGATCGCCGGCTACGACGACCCTCGCCTCGACAGCTGGTCCGACGCGATCTGCTCGGCGCTGCAGCTCACCAACTTCTGGCAGGATCTCAGGATCGACTTCGAGCGCGGCCGCATCTACCTGCCCGCCGAGGAAATCCGCAGCCACGGCGCCGACGAGCGCGACCTTGCCGCGGGCCGGCTCACGGGCGCGTGGCGCGCCGCGGTGGCCGCGGCCGTGGTGCGCACGCGGTCGCTGTTTCTTGCTGGCCGTCCGCTGTGCGGAGCGGTGGCGGGACGGTTGAAGCACGAGCTGCGCGCGACCTGGCTGGGCGGCATGCGCGTGCTGTCGCGGATCGAACGTGCGGACTTCGACGTCATCGCCCGCCGCCCGCGGCTTGGGGCGGCCGACGTTCCCTGGCTGGCGTGGAAGCTGGCGACCTGGCGGAGCCACATGCTCCTCGATCCCAGAGCGGAGCCTCGCTAGACGATGAGCCGCGACACCAGCTTCTACTATTCCTTCCTCGTGCTGCCGCCGCGCAAGCGGAACGCCATCCTTGCCGTCTGGGATTTCTGCCGCGCGGTCGATGACGCGGTGGACGAGGTGGTCCCGGAGAACGAGTGGAACAGCGGACTGACCCCGGCCGCTCAGGCTCGCGCCGTCGACTCGCTCGCCACGTGGCGCGACGAACTGGAGCGCATCTACGGCGGCGTTCCGCTCACCTCGCAGGGCAAGTCGCTGCAGCCGTGGGTCGAGGAGTTCAGCCTGCCGAAGCGGGAGTTCAAGACGCTGATCGACGGGGTCGAAATGGATCTGTCGTTCGCCAAGTACCCGGACTTCGAGGCGCTCTCGAGCTACTGCCACAAGGTGGCATCGACCGTCGGGCTGATCTGCGTGGAGATCTTCGGCTACCGCGACCCGGGCGCGCGCGACTACGCGATGAACCTGGGCATGGCGCTTCAGCTCACCAACATCATCCGCGACGTGGCCGACGACCTGAAGCGCGGCCGCATCTACCTGCCGATGGACGATCTGGCCTGGTTTCACGTCACCGAGCAGGATCTCCGGGCGGGGGTCGTCACGCCGAACGTCAAGTCGCTCATGCGCTACCAGTGCCGGCGCGCGCGCTATTACTATCGGCTGGCCTCGGAGCGGCTGCCCCGGATCGACCGTCGCAGTCTGGTGGCCGCCGAGATCATGGGCGAGATCTACTTTGCGATCCTTCGCAAGATTGAACGGGCGCGCTACGACGTGTTCACCAGGCGCATTCGTGTGGCCCGGCCGCGCCGGGCCCTCATCGCACTCGACATCTGGTCGCGGGCGATGCTCGAACCGCGGCGCTTCAAGCGCTGATTCGCGGCGGCTGGTCCCCCGGAACCGTGAGCGTTGAGCCCGATGTGGTCGTCGTCGGCGGCGGGTTCGCCGGGCTGAGCGCGGCGGCCGCGCTGGCCGATCGCGGCGCCCGCGTGCTCGTGTTCGAGGCGCGGCCATCGCTTGGCGGCCGCGCGGCGTCGTTCACCGATCCGGCCACTGGCGAGCCGGTGGACAACGGGCAGCACATCGTCGTCGGCGCCTACACCGAAACCTTCGAGTTCCTCCGCCGGATCCGATCGGAATCGGGCGTGCGGATGCAGCCGGCGCTGTCGCTCGACGTGGTGGACAGCGAAGGCGTACGGACCCGGCTCGAGTGCCCCGGGCTGCCGTCGCCGCTGCACCTGCTCGCCGGCCTGCTGCGATGGCCGGCGCTCGGGTGGACCGACCGGCTGGCGGCGATGCGGATGGCGCTCCGCCGGGAGCCGCGGCCCGACGAGACCGTGCGGGACTGGCTGCGCCGCATGGGCCAGACGCCGCGGCTGATAGAGCTGCTGTGGCAGCCGCTCGCCGTGGCGGCGCTCAACCAGCCGATCGACGCCGCCGCGGCGGCGCCGTTCGCGCTCGTGATCGATCGGATCCTCGAGCGCCGCGACGCCTCCGCGCTCGGCCTGGCGGTGACGCCGCTCACCGACCTCTACGCGACCCCGGCGCGCTCCTTCGTCGAGAGCCGGGGTGGCGCCGTGAGGACCGGGCGCGCGGCGATCATCGGCGCCTGGCCGGCGGCGTTGCTGTCGGTGCGCTCCGGCGACCACGAGATCTGGCCGCGCGCGGTGATCTGCGCCGTGCCCTGGCATGGCCTCCGATCCGCGTTCTGGCCCGAGCCGCCGCCGCTCGCGCCGGTGTTCGACGCTGCCGACGCCACGCCGGCCTCGCCGATCGTGACCGTGAACCTGTGGCTGGATCGCCCCGTGACCGGGGCGGCATTCCTGGGGCTGCCGGGGCGGACCATGCAGTGGGTGTTCGACAAGCAGCGGCTGTTCGGGGCGGGCGTGTCGCATCTGTCGCTGGTTTCGAGCGGTGCCGAGGCGGTGGTCGCCAGCAGCAACGACGAGCTGGTGGCGCTCGCGGTCGAGGAGCTGCGGTCGGCCTGTCCCGCCGCCGCTGACGCCGTGGTGCGCCGCGCCGTCGTGGTACGCGAGCGCAAGGCGACGTTTTCGGTGGCCCCGGGCATGCCGCCCCGCCCGCCCGTGCGCACCGCCATCCCCGGCCTCTTCCTGGCTGGCGACTGGATCGGCAACGACCTCCCGGCTACGATCGAGGGCGCGGTGATCAGCGGCCATGCGGCCGCGCGCGAGGCCGCACGCTACCTCGAACTGTGACAGCTCACTCCTTCGTCGTTCATTACCAGGAGATCGCTCTCAAGGGAAAGAACCGGCCCTGGTTCCTCGCCCAGCTGGTGCGCAGCCTGCGCCGGGCGGTGGCCGATCTGCCCAGGACCAGGGTGAACGCGCTCATGGGGCGCATCGAGGTGGTACCTGGCCCGTCGGTCGCGCCGGACGACGTCGCCGACCGCATCCGCCACACGTTCGGCATCGCCAATTTCTCGCTGGCGCGGCGGGTTCCCATCGATCTCGACGCCATTGCCGCCTCGGTGCTGCGGGACATCGGCGACCGCACCTGCCGCAGCTTCCGTGTGTCGGCGCGGCGCGCCGACAAGCGCTACCCGTTGTCGTCGCCGCAGATCGAGCGCGAGGTGGGCGGACGAATCAAGGCGGCAACCGGGTGGCACGTCGATCTCGAGCAGCCGGAGATCGACGTCCGCCTCGAGCTGCTGACCAACGAGGCGTTCTACTTCTTCGACAAGCATCCGGGCCCTGGCGGGCTGCCGATCGGCACCGCCGGCCGCGTGGTGTGCCTGCTCTCGGGCGGCATCGACTCGCCGGTGGCCGCCTACCGGATGATGAAGCGCGGCTGCACGGTGACGTTCGTCCACTTCCACAGCTATCCGATCCTCTCGCGCGCGTCGATCGAGAAAGCGCGCTCGCTGGTGACATTGCTCACCCGCCGGCAGCACCGGTCGCGCCTCTTTCTGGTGCCGTTTGGCGAAATCCAGCAGCAGGTGCTGCTGTCGGTGCCGGCGCCGATGCGCGTGGTGGTCTACCGCCGGCTGATGTTGCGCATCGCCGAGCGGATCGCCTTGCAGCGGCGCGCGCAGGCCCTCGTCACCGGCGACGTCGTCGGGCAGGTGGCGTCGCAGACGCTCGAAAACCTGGCGGTGGTGGGGAAGGTTGCGACGCTGCCGCTCTTCCGTCCGCTCATCGGCATGGACAAGGACGAGATCATGGCGCAGGCCCAGACGCTGGGCAGTTATGCGATTTCGATCATTCCCGATCAGGACTGTTGCACCCTGTTCACGCCGCGCAACCCGGCCACGCGGGCGCGGCTGGACGACGTGGAAGCAGGCGAGCGTCAGCTGGCGATCGACGAACTTGTCGAAATGGCGGTGCGCAACGCGGAGGTCGAGGACTTCGACTTTCCCGCCCTCGCGCCGGTGGTAGGATCGCGATTGGACGCAGATACGGTCGAGAGGTGATGTCGTGACTCCATCAAGCGGACTTGCCGGCAACGCGGTGGCACAGGGTCTGGAGAAGATCGAGGCCATTCTGGGCGACGAGAAGACGCTGCTCGCGCACCAGTGCAAGACGATCGGCAA
>DATMDI010000098.1:0-2518 GCA_035557875.1 Vicinamibacterales bacterium | reverse complement strand
AGGTGCCGCTCGGCGAGATCGGCGCTGCCGGTGTAGTCGCCACGATCGAACATCACGCTGGCGCGGCCGATGACCGCGAGCGGATGCCCGCCCACACGATCGAAGAGCGCCATTGCCTCGTCGAGCTTCCCCTGGCGGCGGCGCAGCTCGCCGAGACGCACGAGCCCCTCGCCGGTCATCGCCGGACGGCACGCGGCGAGCTCGTCGGAGGCGGTGGTGAGCTCGAACTCGGCCTCTTCCCACGCCCCGCGCCACATGCAGACCGACGCGTACTGAGTGCGGCACACCGCGAACAGCGGCCGGAAGCCCACCTTCTTGCAGAACGCCTTGAGGCGATCGCACCACTGCGTGGCGCGCTCGTAGTCGTGGATGCGTTCGCACGCGGCAATCAGGTAGCAGCACGCCAGGCCGATGAGCACGCGGTCGCGCATCTCGCCGGCCAGCACAGCGGCGTTCACCTCATCGAGCTCCTGCAGCCCCTCGGCAACCGCACCTGCCGTGACGAGCGCGAAGCCGTGCACCGCGCGGCCGACCATCTCGTAGTCCGAGGCTCCGATCGCCTGGGCGACGCGCACCGCTTCGGATGCCAGGCGCAACGCCTCGTGCGGATCGCCGTCGTCGAGCAGTGCCCAGATGCCGGCGCGCGCCGCCAGCCACGCGTGCTCCGGCGCATCGGGCACGTCCTCGAGCAGCCGTCGCGCGCGCTGCAGCCAGCCGTTGGCGATCGGCTGCTCGCCGCGGAACGCGGCCGTATCCCAGGCGAGCCAGACGGCCAGACGCGCCGCGCCGCGCCGATCGCCGCGCTCGCGGTAGGCGCGGTAGGCGCGTTCGCGTATGTCGAACACCGTGTCGGCGAGATCGAGCCACCAGGCGGCCAGCCCCAGCCCCTCGAGGGCCTCGGGCTGCTCGCGTTCGGCGGCCGGCAAGGCTTCGAATGCCTGCAGCGCCGCGTCCCACTCGCCGCGATCGAGCGCGGCCTGTGCGGCCGCGAGACTGTGCGCGGATTCGGACGATGCGGAGCGGTCGATGCGGGAGTGCGGTGGTGACACGCTGGTTTGTCGGAACGACCCACTATGGTACGCCGACAGGAGGCGCGGAGCGCGGCAGCCCAGCCGCGGCGCAGGCCGCGCCCGTACGATGCGTGACGCAGTGCCTTGGAAGTGCTGGACACCTTCAAGAACCGGCCGCTGCCCGGCAACCAGCAGAACGACGTGACCGTGCCGATGGCCATCGTTTACAAGATGTGATCTCTGGTCAGGTAGGGCAGGCGGGTCAGGTGGGAACGACTTACCAGACTCCCTACCTGGCCTACCCGACCTGCCTGACTCACCCGACTAGAGTTTGCTAGGGGCGGTAGTCCGGGGCGGCTTCGGCGGTCTTCACCACGTCCTTCCCGCCGGTCCGCTCGAGGACATCCTCCGCCTTCTTCGCCCATTTGCTGTCGTCGCAGTGCACCGACAGCAGGTACGCGCCCTCACGGATCCGTCCGGCGTAGCGCTTCGCCTCCACCTCGGGAATACCCGCGCCGATGAGGCCGCCCACCAGGCCGCCAGCGGCGCCGGCCGCGCCCGCACCGGCAAGTGCGGCCACGATCGGGCCGGCCGCTACGAGCGGTCCGATGCCGGGAATGGCGAGCGCGCCGATGCCCACGAGCCAGCCGAGCACGCCGCCGACGGCCGCGCCGGCGCTCGCGCCGGCCGCGATGCCCTCCGGAGTCTTGGTGTTGATCTCGTGCGCGAGATCCTTCGTCGTGTGGTCGCGGTCCGGCAGGATCGCCGAGATGTCGCTGTTGCGGAAGTTGGCCGCGCGCAGGGCCTCGAGCGCCCGCTCGAACGACTCGCGATTGGGATAGAGCCCGTACGCCACAAGATCAGTCGCCATGTCTCGTTCCTCCTCGATGGGTTTCAAGCTGTGCGCGTCGATTGCAAAAGGACGCGTCACAGACAGGGAACGAGCACTAAGCGTGCCGGGCGGGCGACTTGTTGTGCTGGAACGGCGGGGCTAAAAGCCCCGCCCTACCGTCGGGCGGCGCGAAGTCTTACCTACCTGACCCATCTGGCCTCGCAGCGTCTCAGGCGTTCTGACTCATCACCTCGCGGACGATCCGCAGCAGCGCATCGGGATCGACCGGCTTGACGAGGTGCATGTTGAACCCCGCGCGCGCGCTGCGGCGGCGGTCGCTCTCCTGACCCCAGCCGCTGACGGCGATCAGCATCACGCTGCCGCCCCAGGGCTGGCTGCGGATGCGAGCACAGACTTCATGCCCGTCGATGTCGGGCATGCCGATGTCGAGCAGCACCACGTCGGGCCGGAACCGCTCGGCTTCGCGCAGCGTGGACTCGCCGTCGTAGACCGTGCGCACTTCGCAGCCCACCGCCGACAGCAGCGCCGCCTCCATGTCGGCCGAGTCGACGTTGTCGTCGGCCACCAGCACCTTGCGCACGAGCGGCGCGGTCTCGACCTGCCGCGGCTGCGGCTCAGATGGGAACACGGTGTCATCGGGGCACACCGGCAGCCT
>DATMDI010000097.1:0-7104 GCA_035557875.1 Vicinamibacterales bacterium | reverse complement strand
TGTTCTCGGGCGAGATCGCGGTGCCGTTCCAGCCGTGGTACATGAGGATCTTGCCGCCGCGCGCCTTGAATTTGCTCAGGTCCGGATCGGTGGCATTGATGAAGCCGGTCTTCTCGTCGACGAACGTCACGTCGCGGTCGACGTCGAACTTCCTCCAGTCCCACTTCGGGTCCTGATAGGCCAGCTCGAACGAGCCGGTCGCCACGAAGATCGGCTGCGTCGCCGTGCTGGCGATCGCCGTCCACGACGCCTCGCTGCCGTAGGCCTTGCCCGGGAAGATCATCGTGCCGTTGCCGAACTTCGACGGCGCATACATGCGCTTGACGCTCTCGACCTGCACTGGCGTCAGGCAGCTGTCCGCGTCCTCGCCTTTGCAGGCCAGCGTCGCCGGGTCGAACTTGCACGAGCGCGGCTCGGTGATGAGGCCGTCCTTGACGCCGTCGGTCGCGTCGCAGGCATTGAGCACTGCCGTGTTCAACATCTGCAGCTTGGCCTGAGTGAGCAGCCCGCCGGGCGTGTTGAGTGCCGGCACCGCGTTGACCAGATCGTTGCTGTGCAGGTGCGAGTGGTAGTTGGCGGGCGCTCCGGCGAGGATGGCGTCGAAGTCCTCTGGAAAGCGCTGGGCCGACATCAGCCCCTGGCGGCCGCCCGTGGAGCAGCCGTTCCAGTACGACAGGCGCGGGGCGCGATCGTAGAACGCGTTGATGAGCGCCTTGGAGGTGACGGTCATCTCGTGCACGGCGCGGTGCGAGTAGTCGATCACCTTCTCGGGATGCCCGATGAGCGGCCCCGAGGTGCCGCCGACGTGGCCGGTATCGGTCGACGAGGTGGCATAGCCTTCACGCAGCGCCGACGCCATCGCCGGATAGCTGATGATGCCGGCCCAGCCGCCGTTGCCGACCGCCTGGTACTTGCCGTTCCACCCTTCCGAGGGCAGCCACACCTCCACCTTGATGTCGGAGTCTGAGGACGGTGTGAGCGTCGCCGCGACCCGGCAATAGGCGGGCAGCATCAGCGGCGGCACGGCCGGTGCGCCGCCTCGGCCCGCCGCGGGCGCAGCAGCCGGCGGCGGTCCCCCAGCGCGGCCCGGCGGGACGAACGGGCCGGCCTGCACGACCTCCGCGGTCGTGATCGTCACGTTCGGCAGCGTGAGTGACTTGAGGCTGGCGCAGGGCGTCGCCGCCAGGGCGGGAACGGCCAGCAACAGGGTGAACAGCGCGCACAGAGACCGTGGGATCATGGACATCTCCTGAATGCGCCGGTGATTCTATCCTCAACCTGACTTGACCATCACCGCTTCGTTTTGACACGGTAGGCCGATACGAGAGCGATGAAGAGGTCCAGAGGAGCAGCCACATCGGCGCGAACACCAGCCACCACACCAATTGCCGGCACCAGGATCTCGGCCGGGCGCGCCTTTGCCCTCAACGCCTGCTTCGTCGCCGGCCTGCTCGTACTCAGCCAACTCTCCCTGCTGCAGCAGCGTCCCACGGTGCGCGCCTCCATCGTCGCCGCCGCGCTGTTCCTGCTCGCGTGGAGCGCGCTGCTGTTCGGCGTTCTCCGCCGCGGGCAGAAGGTGGCGCTCGAAATCGGGCTGCGCCGCCAGCACTACCTGCAGGCCTGTCTGCAGGGCACGCTCATCCTGTATTGGGGCTACTACTGGCGCGAGGTCTATCACGCCGCGCCGCTGATTGCCGCGCAGATCCTGTTTGCCTACGGCTTCGACAGCCTGCTCGCGTGGACGCACCGCCGCACCTTTGCGCTCGGCTTCGGGCCGTTCCCCGTCATCTTCAGCATCACGCTGTTCTTCTGGTTCAAGGACGACTGGTTCTACCTGCAGTTCGGACTGGTGGCGCTCGGCTTTCTCGCCAAGGAGTTTCTGCGCTGGACCCGCGACGGCGTGAACACGCACATCTTCAACCCGTCGTCGTTCCCGCTCGCCGTGGTGTCGGTGGTGCTGCTGCTCACCAACGCGAGCGAGATGACCTGGGGCTTCGACGTGGCGCAAACCGAGTTCTACCCGCCACAGATATATCTCGCGATCTTCCTCATCGGAATGCCGGGGCAGTACCTGTTCGGCGTCACGCCGATGACCATGGCGGCCGTGGTCACGACCTACGCCTTCAGCGCGGTCTACTACGCCGCGACCGGCGTCTACTTCTTTTCCGATTCACATGTGCCCATCGCCGTGTTCCTGGGCATGCACCTGTTGTTCACCGACCCGGCCACCTCGCCGCGCACCGAACTGGGGCGCATCGTCTACGGCGTGCTCTACGGGCTGACCACGGTCCTGCTGTATAGCCTGCTGTTGCGCGCGGGGATGCCGGGGTTCTACGACAAGCTGCTGCAGGTGCCGCTGCTCAACCTGTCCGCGGGGCTGCTCGACCGGCTGGCGCCTGCCCTCCGTAGCCTTGGCGAAGGGGGGCGGTCGCCCCTGCTCCACAGAATCGTTCCTGCGGCCTGGGGCTTGCCCGCCGTAGCCTCGGCGAAGGCGGGCTGGGCCCTCCTCCCTCGCCGGCGGCATCTGGCGTACATGGCCGTGTGGGCGATCGCCTTCGGCGGCATGAGCGCGTCCGGGTACCTGGGCGACAAGCATCCCGGGCAATGGTTGCCGTTCTGGCAGAACGCGTGCGCGGCCGACGCGCCCACCGCCTGCGAGGATCTGTACTTTCTGGAGGACGGCTACTGCGAGGACGGGTCCGGATGGGCGTGTAACGAGCTTGGCATTCTGCTGGCCGAGCACTACGCCAATCGCTCCCGGGCGGCGACGTCGTTCGAGCGTGCGTGCGGGCTGGGGTTCTCGGCCGGCTGCGGCAACACGGTCGCGATGACGCAGGGCGGCATGTTCCGCCGCGACGCGCCGACACTTGCCGACTACCCGTTCGTGCTGCGCGGCAGCAAGGGTCCATTCCCGGATCGAGAGCCCGCGCAGCTCTACGCCCGCGCCTGCGAGCAAGGGTGGCCTGACACCTGCGGCCTTCGCTAGCTGCGACACTCGTGGGGGCCGCCTTCAGGCGGCCCAGGGCCGGCTAAAGCCGGCCCCCACGTCTGAGATATCCTCGCGTCATGAGACCTGCGATCGCCCTGGCGTTCACCGTGTTGGCCGCAACTGTCGCGGCGCAGCAGGCACGACCTTCAGATGGTGGCCCCCACAGTTGGGATCCGGCGGCGGCGGCCGCGTACCTGGATGCCCGGATGGACTCGTGGTTCGCCAACGGCACCAAGCTCAAGACCGGCGATACGCAGACGGCATGCGTGTCGTGCCACGCGGGGCTCGCCTACGCGCTGTCGCGCCCGGCGCTCCGGCGCGTCATGCACGTCGACGTACCCTCGACGCAGGAAGCCAGGCTGATCGACGACACGACCCGCCGCGTGGAGACGTACAGCACCCACCAGGTGCTCTACGACTTCAACGAGCGCCGGCAGATCGAGTCGCGCGGAACCGAGGCCGTACTGAATGCGGTGATTCTCACGAGCGCCGACGCGGCGAGACATCTGCGCGAGCCGAGCGCGCCAACCAAGAAGGCGCTGGCCCGGTTGTGGGAAACACAGCGACCTGATGGCCGATGGGACTGGCTCGAGTTCGGGCTCGAGCCGTGGGAAACGACCGAAGCGGCCTACCATGGGGCCACGTTTGCGGCGTTCGCCGCCGGCACCGCGGCGGGCCAGCCCGACGCCGTCGCCACCGCCGGCATCGAGCGCCTGCGCGCGTATCTCTCCACCAACTATCAGGCGCAACACCTTTACAACCGCACCTGGGCACTCCTCGCCTCGACACGCGTGAAGCAGGTGGTCACCGACGCGCAACGTGACGCCCTGATCGACGAGCTCGTCCGGGCGCAGCGAGACGACGGGGGATGGTCGCTCGAGGCGATGGGCCCATGGCGGTGGAGCAAGACCGCACCGCCCGTGAAGTCGCCGGGCGATCTCGATGCGTCACTCGTGACCCGCTCGGACGGCTACGCAACCGGTCTCGTGGTCTACACGTTGAAGCAAGCGGGCGTGCCAGCCAGCCACACCGCGGTTCGCAAAGGCCTTCGATGGTTGGAGACGAACCAGCGCGCGTTCTCGGTTCCTGAAGTTCCCGGCCGCGGATGGCACGCGCACTCGCTGAACTACGACCGCGAGCACGGCGGCGAGAAGGGCGAGCCGTGGCGGCGGTTGTTCATGTCCGATACGGCGACCGCGTTCGCCATCCTCGCGCTGGCTGATAGCGAGTAAGTCGCCGCTACCTGGCGACGGCCGCGAAGTACGCTGGGAGATCGGGCTTGGTGTCTCTGAGGATCTCCACCACCGCTCGCCGATCGGCGAGCGACAGCGAACGATACCGTGGGTCACCGGCCTCGCCAGACAGGACCTGCCACATCCGCCTGTAGATCGGCTCTTTGGCCAGCGCCGGCAGCGCGTCGAAGGCCGGCGAGTAGATCAGATAGCTGCACGGATAGGCCATGAGGCGCCGCTTCAGATCGAGCTCGTAGAGCGATCGTCCCTGCCGGTCGCGCGGTCCACGCGCCGACATCCGCTCGGCAAACCCGGAGCGGCCCGCGACCGGGTTCGGGAGCGGGGCTTCGCCGACGAACAGCATGTAGTCGACGACTTCCTCGGCGACGCCGCTCATCAGCGCCTCGACTGCCTGCATCTGTCCGGGAGCCGCGACGCGGCCCGGATGCAGCGCCGGATCGGCGGCGCGCGCCTCCCAGGCGGCGCGCGTCAGCAGGTTGATCATCTGCGTCTGGTGCGAGAACGTCAGCAGGGCGGCAATGTCGCTCGACGTGCCCTGATAGCCATCCGGCTCGAAGAGCCCCGCGACGGACTCGACGCCCCCGCCCGGGTGCCGCTCGAGCGCGGGTACCTGATTGCCGCGGTGGCGCGCCGCTCCGCTGTTTCCCGTGACGAACCAGCCGCCCCACCGCTCCGCGAGCGGGCTGCGCTGATCGGTGGTCATGATCGTCGTCGCCCGGTCGGCGCTCTCGGGCGTGGTACTGAACATGAGCAGACCTGGAACGCCGAAGGTGTCTCCCGTCAGATGGCAGCCGAGGCACCGCAACTCCCGCTTGAACGACGGCCGTTGCGCGGGCCGCTGCTCGAGCGAATAGAACACGACGCCGTGCCTGGGGTCGTGGGCCGCGGCTTCGAGCAGCTCGCCGTCGCGCACCCACGCGAGCACGACGCGGTCGTCGAAGAAGAGCGCCCTCGGACTCGACGGGCTGACGAGCCGTCCCTGCAGGCTTGCGCGAGAGAACACCAGCAGCTGCGAATCGACCGGCAATCGCAGCGCGTCGATCGCGGACCGCAGGTAGCCGCTGCGCCCCTCGAAGGTGAGCGTGGCGCTCCCGTCCTGCAGGGCTCGATTCAGGCGTTCGACGGCGTTGTCGAGGGGGGCGGTGGCGTAGGCGATCGCGGGGTCGTCGGCGGAACCGAGAAACATCCCACCGCGTTGCGCGTGGAGGCGCCAGGACCACGATGTGGCCGCGCACCAGATCCCGACGGCGGCCACCGCCCACGCGGTTCGTCCCAATCGCATGTTTGCCGCCTGATCCTGGCCGGTGCCCTGCCCGAGGTCAAGCCATACGCGGGCCGCCCGGTGTGCGAGATCGCACACCTGCCCGACGAGTCGGCCGAGCCTCGAACTGCGCTATTCTCACCCCGGCTTTCACATACGTCTCGCGCAGACCGGTCGGACAACCACGCGGAAGGTGAGCATCATGCTGAGAACACCACTGAGCGTCGGAATCGCCATCGGACTCGCCGTCTGCGCCGGAGTCGTCAGCGGCACGCGGGCCTCCCAGGCCCCCGGGAACGCGCTCGCGATCGACGCTGACGACCTGGCGGGAACGGTAACCGGACCCTCCGGCCCGGAGGCCGGCGTCTGGGTCATCGCCGAAACCTCGGACCTGCCCACGCCATTCGCGAAGATTGTCGTCACCGACGATCGCGGACGCTATCTCGTGCCCGACCTGCCGAAGGCCAACTACCGTGTCTGGGTGCGGGGATACGGGCTGGTGGATTCGCCGAAGACCGAGACCGCTCCAGGCAAGACCCTGGACTTGCGGGCCGTGGCGGCGAGCTCGCCCGCAGCCGCGGCTCAGTACTACCCGGCCGCGTACTGGCTCTCGTTGATGGAGATGCCCGGCAAGCACGAGTTCCCGGGCACCGGCGACGAGGGCAACGGCATTTCGCCGAACATGAAGAGCCAGGGCGACTGGATCCGCAGCGTGAAGTCGGGCGGCTGCACGGCGTGCCATGCGCTGGGCACCAAGGGCACCCGGGAAATTCCGGCGGCGCTCGGGGCGTTCCCCACGGGATCCGCGGCCTGGGATCGCCGCGTGAAGTCCGGGCAGGCGGGCGGCCAGATGAGCGGCTCGCTGAATCAGTTCGGCCGCGCGCGCGTGCTGAAGATGTTCGCGGACTGGACCGACCACATCCGTGCCGGCGCGCTGCCGCCCGCGCCCGCACGGCCGCAGGGCATGGAGCGCAACGTCGTCATCACGCAGTGGGACTGGGCCGATCCCAAGGCCTATCTGCACGACGTGGTGTCGACCGACCGCAGGAACCCGCGCATCAACGCGAACGGGCCGGTGTATGGCGCGCTCGAACTGAGTGCCGACTACACGCCGGTGCTGAACCCGGCGACCAATACCGCGAGCCGCGTGCCCTTGACCGTGCGTGACCCGAACACGCCCGCGACGAGCCCGGCCATGCCGGAGCCGTCGCCGTACTGGGCCGACGAGGTGATCTGGACGAGCAAGAACAACGTGCACAACCCGATGCTCGATCACAAGGGACGGCTCTGGCTCACATCGGCCGTCCGGCCCTCGGCGAACCCACCCGAGTGCAAGGAAGGGTCGAGCCATCCGTCGGCCAAGGCGTTCCCCGTGGCCAACGCCGGGCGCCATCTCGCCATGTACGACCCGGCGACGAAGAAGCTGACCCACATCGGCACCTGCTTCGGGACGCATCACCTGATGTTCGCCGAGGACGCCAACCACACCCTGTGGACCAGCGGCGGCGGCCAGGTGGTCGGCTGGCTGAACACGAAGATGTACGACGAGACCGGGGACGAGATGAAGTCGCAGGGCTGGACCGCCCTCGTCCGTGACGCCA
>DATMDI010000096.1:0-3963 GCA_035557875.1 Vicinamibacterales bacterium | reverse complement strand
GACGGTCTATCGACCCGGTGGGCAGCCAGAGGTTCTGGCGGGCCGACTCTCAGCGCGGGGACGGCGTGCGCCACGATGCGGGCACGTCCACGTAGCGTGAATCGAGATTGCGGACGGCGTCGCACCCGAGCAGACGCATCGTGCGGGTGATGTCGGTTTTCAAGATGTCGATTACGCGAGCAACGCCAGGGCCACCTGCTGCGGCCACGGCCCACGCGTAGGCCCTGCCAATCAGGACGGCCCTGGCCCCGAGCGACAGCGCCTTCACCACGTCGCTGCCACGCCGAATGCCGCCGTCCATCAGCACCTCGACGCGGCCTCCGACAGCCTCCACGACTTCTGGCAGCGATCGGATGCTGGCGGGCACACCGTCCAGTTGCCGGCCGCCATGATTCGACACCACGACGGCGTCGGCTCCGGTATCGATGGCGTGCCGTGCGTCGTCGCCGGTGTGCACGCCCTTCACGACCATCTTCCCGCCCCAGGCCTCGCGCATCCAGTGCAGGTCGGCCCAGGTGACGATGGTCCGCTCCAGCATCGCGCTGGTGTCGGCGCACGGCATCGGTCCGACGCCGGGTAGACAGACGTTGGGGAACGTCCGGACCGCGCCGTCGCCAAGGTATCCCGCCACCCATCGGGGCCGAGTGATGAACTGCCACAGGTGCGGCAGGCTGGCCAGCACGTCGCCTGCGAGCAGCGCCGGGTTGCCGCGGCGGTGGTCGCGCTCGCGCATGCCTGCGACCGGGGTGTCGATCGTGACCACCAGTGCCGAGTAGCCGGCGGCCTTGGCTCGAGCGATCGTCTCTTCGGCCACCGCGCGCCCGCCCGGAGCATAGAGCTGGAACCACGAGGGTCCGGGAGACTCCCGTCGGATGTCCTCGAGCGGCGTCCCCGCAAACGACGAGAGGACGTAGCCGGTGCCGGCGCGATGGGCCTCGCGCGCGGCGAGGACTTCCGCCTGCGGATGAAACATCCGCGCGAACCCGATCGGCGCCAGCAGAAACGGCAGCTCGAAGGTGGTGCCCAGCACGGTGGTCCGCAGGTCGCACGACGGCACCGCTACGCATTGCCGCAGCCGGAACGTCACGTCTTCGAAGGCGCGGCAGTTCTCGCGCAAGGTGACTTCGCCGTCGGAGCCGCCGTCGATATAGTCGAAGATGGCGGCCGGCACGCGGCGTCGCGCGAGGCGTCTGAAGTCGTGCACGTTGACAACCCTCGGCGCCCGGACAGCGCGAGGGAAGAGCGGTTTGCCGGTGTTCACGAGAATCGACCCCTAGATATTGACCCGGTCCTTGCCTTTGAGCTGCAGGATCTCGCGCGCCTCGTCCGGCGTCGCCACCGTCAAGCCGAGCCCCTCGACGATCTGACGCGCCAGGCGAACCTGTTCCTCGTTGGTGGCGAGCCGGCCCTGGCCCTTCCACAGCGAATCCTCGAGACCGACACGCAGGTTGCCGCCCATCGCCGCCGCCATCGCGGCGATGCGCATCTGGCTGCGCCCGGCCCCGAGTACCGACCAGCGGTACTGGTCGCCGAACAACCGGTCGGCCGTGCGCCGCATGTGCGTCACGTCCTCGGGATGCGTGCCGATGCCACCCAGGATGCCGAACACGCTCTGGATGAACAGCGGCGGCTTGACCAGGCCGCGATTGAGGAAATGGCGCAGGGTGTAGAGGTGGCCGATGTCGTAGCACTCGAACTCGAAGCGCACGTCGAGCGGGGCCAGCGTGGTCAGCACGTACTCGATGTCGGCAAACGTGTTCTTGAAGACGAAATCGCGCGAGTTCTCGAGCGCCCTCGGCTCCCAGTCGTGCTTGAACTCCTTGTAGCGGTCCAGCATCGGGAAGAGACCGAAGTTCATCGAGCCCATGTTGAGCGAGGCGACTTCCGGTGAGAAGAAGCGCGCTGGCTCGAGCCGCTGTTCGAGCGTCATCCCATGCCCGGCCCCCGTCGTGATGTTGATGACGGCGTCGGTGCGCTGCTTGATCACCTTCAGGAACGGCTCGTACCCGGCGACGGTCTGAAGCGGCTTGCCGGTGACGGGATCGCGGGCGTGCAGGTGCAGGACGGCTGCCCCGGCCTCGGCCGCGCCAATGGCCGCGGCCGCAATCTCCTCCGCCGTCACGGGAAGGTTCGCGGACATGGAGGGGGTGTGAATGGACCCCGTCACCGCGCAGGTGATGATGACTTTGCCTTCGTGCCCCATGTCCCGTCGTCTCTCCCTCTGCAGTGCAGGAGCTTATCGCGGAGCGCCCGGTGGCGCATATACCGCACCAGGCCGCCGCCTCGTCAGCGTTTCGCCTGGCGATACGGACGTGCCAATTCTCGCTTGGGGACGGAGCCGGCCGGTGCTAGCCTGTGCGCCAGAGACGAGCACGAGGAGCGACACGACCCATGTACGACGCCAACGATCCACGTTCGGCCCTGAATACCACCGCGACGCCGGCACGCCCGCTGTCTGCGTTCGGCGACGCGGAATACGCCCGCTTCTATGCCGAGACGCCGCAGGAGGAGGGCCCGCAGGGGCGCACCTGGTACAACCGCGGACAGAACTTCATCACCTCCGTGACCCTGCCCACGAAGGGCGCGGTGCTGACCCGCGAGAACCAGATCGACGAGTACGCCATCCTGCTGCCGGAGCGGGGCGCACGAATCGAGGTCTCCACCGACAAGGAGTCGAAGACCGTCGACGGCGGCTCGCTGGTCTTCGTGCCGCCAGGCTTCTCCCGAATCACCGTAATCGAACCAGGCCAGACCGTGCGTCTCTTCACCACGAAGTCGGCGGACCTCGTGGACAAGTGCGCCAACCGGGCGTCGTATGTGCAGCCCAAGCCCAACGTGGCGCCGGCCGAACCGTGGCCGGACCCGGTGGGCGGCTTCAAGATTCGCGTCTACGGCCTCGATCCGCCGCCGGAAAAGGGGCGCTTCGGCCGTATCTGGCGCTGCACGACGCTGATGATCAACTACTGCGAGACCTTCGAAGGCCCGCGTGATCCATCGCGCCTGTCGCCGCACTTCCACGACGATTTCGAGCAGGGCTCGCTGGCGGTCTCTGGCGAGTTCATTCATCACCTGCGCTGGCCGTGGGGCATCGACAAGGCGATGTGGCGCGAGGACCAGCACGAGCTGTGCGGCACTCCGTCCATCGCCGTCATTCCGCCGCCTTCCATCCACACCACCGAGGCGGTGGGGAAGGGGACCAACCAGCTCGTGGACATCTTCTGCCCGCCGCGCATCGACTTTTCGGAAAAGCCAGGATGGGTACTGAACGCGGCCGAATATCCGATGCCGGCGCCGCCTGAAGCCGGCCCCCGCGTCCGATGACCACCACAACCGCGAGTTTTCGCGCGCGTCTGCTCGCGCGCCAGACGCTGGTCGGGACGTTCCTGAAGACGCCGACCGGCCATGGCGTCGAGATCATCGGCGATGCCGGGTTCGACTTCGTCGTGATCGATCAGGAACACGCGCCGTTCGATCGCAGCAGCACCGACGTCGCGCTGGCGATCGCGCACGCCAGAGGCTTGCCGGCGTTGGTGCGCGTTGCCGGACCGGACGCCATCCTGTCGGTGCTGGACGGCGGCGCAACCGGCATTCTGATGCCGCACGTCGCCAGCGTCGAGCAGGCGCGCGCGGTCGTCGCAGCCTGCCGCTATCGCGGCGGGCGCGGGTTTGCCACCAGCACGCGCGCCGGGCGCTACACCGCGGTGCCGATCTGGGAGCACATCGATCGCTCTGATGCCGAAACGGTCGTGATCGCCCAGATCGAAGACGTCGCGGCGCTGCCGCACGCCGCCGCGATCGCGGCCGTCGAGGGCGTCGATTCGCTGTTCATCGGGCGCGGCGATCTCACCGCCGCCTTCGGCGACCGCGGGTCCGACCGGCAGGTGCGCGAAGCCAGCGACACGGTCGCCGCCGCGGCCCGCGGGGCCGGCAAGGTGGTGAGCGTCCATACCGGGAGCGCGGGCG
>DATMDI010000095.1:0-7875 GCA_035557875.1 Vicinamibacterales bacterium | reverse complement strand
CGGCCAGCCCGCCCGCCGCGGTCGTGACGTCGTGGCCGTCGAACTCGAGCGTGTCGCGCAGCGACTTGAGCAGCAGGGGGTCGTCGTCCACCACGAGGATCCGCTGGCGCGCCAGCTTGGGCGGCCTGGCCGGCGCGGGCGCCGCCGGCGCATCGTCGATCGCCGCGGAGAAGACGAGCTGCACGGTAGTGCCGCGGCCCGGCGCGCTCAGGATGTAGATCTCGGCGCCATGGCGCTGCACGGTGCCGTAGACCGTGGCCAGCCCCAGCCCCGTGCCCCGCTCGCCCTTGGTGGTGAAGAACGGTTCGAGGCACCGGCGCTGGGTGTCGGCGTCCATCCCCACGCCCGTGTCGGACACCTCGATGTACACGCGGTCCGGAGCGCCCGGCCGTGAGCCGTCCGGCGTTCGCCGGGTGCGGAGGCTCATCGTGCCGCCCTCCGGCATCGCGTCCACGGCGTTGAACACGAGGTTGGTGAGGGCTTCGCGCAGCTCGCTCTCGACGCCCGCGACCAGCGGCTCGTTGGCGGCCAGCGAGGTGTCGAGCTCCACCACGGCGCCGCGCTCCTGCGGCATGTCGCTCCAGCGAGCGCGCGTGAGGCTGATGACGTCGCGCGCGATCTCGTTCAGGTCGACGGTGCTCAGCACCATCTCGGCCTCGCGAGGGCGGTAGAACTCGCGCATGCGTGCCACGGTCTGCGCCACGTCCTCGTTGGCGCGCTGGATGGTTTCGAGGTAGTCGCGCGTCCGCGGGCTCAGGCCGGGCTCGGTGTCGAGCAGCGATTCGGTGTAGAGCGCCACGGGTGAGATGGCGTTGTTGATGTCGTGGGCGATGCCGCTGGCCATCTGGCCGAGCGCCTTGAGCCGCTCCTGCTGCATCACCGCCTGCTGCGTCTGCCGCAGATCGTCGTAGGCGCGCTGCAGCGCGGTGTGGAGCTGCGCCTGGTGCGCCGCGAGCCCGACATGTTCGCTGAGCTGGCGGAGGAACTCGCAGTCGGGGCTGGTGAAGCCGGCGGCGACCCGCCGCGCCGCGATGAGCACGCCGAACACGTTGCTCTCGACCACGAGCGGCGCGCCGACGAACGACCGGATGGCGCCGGCGGCGAGCTGCCGGGCGAACGCCGTCGGTGCGTGGCCGAGGTCGGGTTCGTAGACGAGCTGACCGCGGAGACACTTCGACAGGCCGTTGGCGTCGATGCGGATTTTTGCCTTCTCGCCAAGGCCCAGCTCCCGCGCGAGGGCGTCGCCCACCGGCCCGACGCAGGCCACCGAGAGCGTGCGATCCACCGCGTCGTAGAGGCAGATACAGCAGTAGTCGAGCGGCAAGTGATCTTCGAGGCTGCGGACCACCACCTGCAGGACGCCGTGGAGATCCTGGTGTTCGCTGATCGCGCGCGTCAGCTGGTCGAGCAGATCCATCCGCTCGAGCTGCGCGCGCAGCCGCTGCTCCGACTGCTTGTAGTCCTCCACATCGGTGTTCGATCCGAACCACTTCACGAGCGCGCCGCTGGCGTCGTGCAGCGGGACGCCACGGGTGCGGAACCAGCGGTAGGCGCCGTCATGGCGGCGCAGGCGGAATTCCTCGTCGTACAGGTCGCCTCGCTGCACCGCGAGCCCCCACTCCGCTTCCACCCGCGCGCGGTCGTCGGGGTGGACGGAGTCCGCCCAGCCGTAGCCGAGCTGCTCGTCGGCCGGCCGTCCCGTGTAATCGACCCACTGCCGGCTCAGGTAGTCGCAGTAGCCGTCGGGGCCGCACGTCCAGACCAAGTGGGGCAGCGACTCCGCCATCGCCTGGTAGTGGCGCCGGCTCTCGAGCAGCGCACGCTCGATCCGCTTGCGATCGGTGATGTCCGTCGACACACCGAACACTGCATACGGCGCTCCCGATTCGTCCCACAGCGGAGACTTCACCGACAGATAGGTGCGATCGCCGGTGTCGAGCGGCACGATCTCTTCCTCGGTCAGCGGCCGGTTCGCCTCGACGACGCGCCGATCCATCGACCGGAAACGCTCGGCGATCGTGGGGCCGAAGCGATCGATATCGGTCCGGCCGAGGATCTCCTCCGTCGTGATGTCGAAGAGATCGAGGAAGCTCTGGTTGACGAACAGGTAACGGCCGTCGAGATCCTTGACGTAGGTGACCGTCGGCGACTTGTCGCTCACGGCTTGCAGCAGGAGCTGGCTGCGCCGCAGCTCTCGGTCCACGTCGCGCTCAGCGGTCTGGTCACGAAACACCAGCACCACGCCGTCGATCTCGCCGAAGTCGTTGCGCACCGGCGCGCCGCTGTCGGCAATCGGCCGCCAGCGCCCCTGCCGGTGCTTGAGCAGCGTGTGGTTGGCGAGTCCGATGGCGCGTCCTTCCTTCAGGACCCGCCGCACCGGGTTCTCGATCGGCTGGTGCGTGTCCCCGTCGGCGACGACGAAGACGTCGTCGAGCGGCTGGCTCCGCGCCTCGATGGTGGTCCATCCCGTGAGGCGCTCGGCGACCCCGTTGAGGAAGCGGACGCGCCCTTGCCTGTCGGTGACGATGACGCCGTCGCCGATGCTGGCCAACGTGGTGCGCCACTCGCTGGCCGCGCGCCGCTCCGCAGACTCGGCCTTCTTCATCGCGCCGCTGAGATAGGCGATGCCGGCACCGATGATCGTGAACGAGATGAGCGAGCGGAGGTCGTAGGGGGCCGGCATTTTCAGCAGACCGATCGGCGGAAGAAACCAGATGTGAACCGCCGCCGATGACAACCCCGCCGCGAGCAGGCCAGGGCCGAAGCCTCCGAACCACGCCGCAATGAGAATCGCGGGGAAGAACGACAAGTAGGGGACGGTCGGCCCGAGCAGCGGAGTGAACGACCACCTCAACAGCAGGGTGGCGGCGACGCAGGCCGCGGCCATGCCGTAAGCGATGGCGGGACGCGGAATGTCACGATCGGGGTTCAACGAGGTCTGCCCCAGCGAAGGAGGCACTAGTCTACTCCGCGTCTACTCCGCCCGGTCTTTTCGTAAGATGACGTCGAATGCGACCCCGCCTGCTCGTCGTCGATGACGAAGCGCGCCAGATGGAAGCCCTGCGCCGCACGCTTGCGCCAGAGGGCTACGACGTGACGGGATGCCTGGACCCGCACGAGGCGCTGGCAGCGCTGCGCGAGCAGTCGTTCGATGTCCTGCTCACCGACGTGATGATGCCGGGCATGAACGGCATCGAGTTGCTGGCGGCGGCGCTCGAACTCGATCCCGATCTCGTCGGGGTGATGATGACCGGGCAGGGCACGGTCGGCACCGCCGTCGAGGCGATGAAGGCCGGTGCGCTCGACTACATCCTCAAGCCCTTCAGCCTGAGCGCCATCCGCCCGGTGCTCGCCCGCGCGATCGACGTGCGCCGTCTTCGGCTCGAGAACATCCGGTTGCGGGAGGCCGTCGGCATCCACGAGCTCAGTACCGCGATCGCGCGATCGCTCGATTCGGCCACCATCCTCGAGCGGGTCGCCGACGCCGCGTTTCAGCAGCGCCGGGCCCGCGACGTACGGGTGTACGTGATCAACGCCGCCGGCACCGAACTGCGGCTGGGCGCCGCGCGCGGCCGGGGCGGCGCGCCGGGCCCGGCTGCCGTCCTGCCGGTTACGGACGCCATGGCCGCGTGGGTGCCGCGCCAGCGGGAGTGGCTGGATGACGACGCCACCACCGATCCCCCGGAGTCGCCGGATCCGGTCGCGTTGCCGGCGCGCCTGTCGGTGCCGATGCTGGTGGACGGCCGCTTCACGGGGCTGCTGGTGTTCGAGGCCGCCGGTCCGCACCGTCCGATAGCCGCCGGACAGATCAGGGCGCTCACCGTGCTGGCCGGTGCCGCCGCGACCGCGCTCGAGGTGTCCACGCTCCTCGAGCACCTGCGCCGCAGCAACGACGACCTCCGCAAGTTCGCGTGGGCCGCCTCGCACGACCTGCAGGAGCCGTTGCGCGAGGTGGCGTTGAACACGCAGTTCCTGGCGCGCCGCCACGACGCGGCCGACCCCGAGTCGGCCGCTCTCGCCCTGGCCGCCGCCGACAGCGCGCGGCGCATGCTGGCGATGGTGCAGGAGCTGCGCACGTTCATCGAGGCGGGGACGATGGCGGTGGATATCGGCGCCACGGCCGACAGCGGCGCCGCGCTCGATCGCGCCATCGCCGATCTGCGAGAGGCGATCGCCGGGAGCGGCGCCGACATCGCCCGCGGCGACCTGCCGGTGGTTCGCATGCGCGAAACCGATCTGACACAGGTGCTCCGGCGCCTGCTCGACAACGCGATCAAGTTCCGCCGCCCCGGCAGCGCTCCGTGCATCGACGTCGGCGCCACCTGCGACGGCGGCGAGTGGACGCTGTCGGTGCGTGACGCCGGCATCGGCATCGACCCCACCTACCACGCGCAGATCTTCGAGCCGTTCCGCCGTTTGAACCGGCGGGAAGACTACGACGGCAACGGCATGGGTCTGCCGGTGTGTCGACGTCTCGTCGAGGCCTACGGCGGCCGCGTGTGGGTGGAGTCGAAAGAAGGCGAGGGCGCCCGCTTCTGCGTCTCGGTGCCGGCCGCTAGTGGAGGGCCTTCCTGAGCGCCGCCGCCGCGTCGGCAATCGCCGCCTTCCCGCCGTCGATCGCCCCGGGCAGGCTGAAGAACGGATGGAACATGCCGTCGTAGCGCTTCAGCTCGGCTGGGACACCCGCGTCCTGCAGCCGCTTCGCGAACGTCTCGCCCTGATCCCGCAGGGGATCGCATTCTGCCGTCATGACCAAGGCCGGCGGCAGCCCTTTGAGGTTTGTGTGGAGCGGCGACACCCACGGCTGTCGACGATCGACGGACGGCGGCAGGTAGTGACCCGCGAACCAGTGCAACCCGGCCGCGGTGAGGAAGTGCCCGTCGGCGAAATCGCGCATCGAGGGGCTCTCGTCCGTGAAATCGACCAACGGATAGACGAGCAGCTGAAACGCCAGCGCCGGGCCGCCCGAGTCGCGCGCCCTGAGCGCGACCACGGCCGCCAGATTCCCGCCGGCACTGTCGCCCGCCACGGCCAGCCGCGCCCGATCAACGCCGAAGCTCGCGGCATTCTCGGCCACGAACGAGGTGGCGGCGTAGGCGTCGTCGGCGGCGGCCGGGAACGGGTGCTCGGGCGCCAGCCTGTAGTCCACCGAGATCACCACACAGCCGCTCTGGTTGGCCAGCGCGCGGCACGGGCGGTCGTTCATGTCGAGGCCGCCGAGCACGAACCCGCCGCCGTGGAAGTAGACGAGCCCGGGCAGCGCCGCCGCGGCCGACGGCCGATAGACGCGCACCCCGAGCAGGCCGCCATCGCCGGGGATCTTGCGATCGGCGACGGAGTGCACGGGCTGTTCGTCGCCACCGAGCTCCGGTGGCATTGCCCTCCCGCGCGCCTCGTCCGGGGTGAGCTCGTGGAGTGGCTTTCCGCCCATGGCGGCCAGCTGATCGAGAAACGTGCGGCATTGGGGGTGCAGCGCCATCGATGTCCTCGTACTGAATCGCGAACCGGCGTCAAGCCGGTTTGCCAGATGCTGTCGCGCGGCCCGCGTTCTCAGCGGACCGGGCCTACGTAGTGCTTCGACGACTGCTCGTTCTCGTTGCAGACGAACTCGATCAGCTGTTGATCGGGAACGAGCCGGTAGTTGATCCGCACCGTCCACGGCCGGGTGTAGGCCCTGGCGTCCTCCACGGTGACGTCGAGCTCCAGACGTCCGTAGCTCACCCGGCGGAATCGTTCGGTCACGCGGGTCGTGGTGCCGAAGTAGCTGCCGTCTACGTCGAGCCAGCCGTCGTCGCGGAATCCCATCGACTGGACGACGAGCGTATCGCCGTCCCAGCGGCCCACCGAGTAGCCCTGCCACCATGGCTGTGGATCGTTGGCCGGCAGCGGCCGTCCGTCCAGCAGGATGTGCCGCAGCCCGCCATTGGCCTCGTAGGCGATCATCAGGTCGTCGCGGGTCTGGATGATCTTGCGCGGCTGCGAGTGCGTGTGCTGTTGCATGAACCCGATCGGCAGGCAGTTGGCGTCGGGGTTGTCCTTGGAGAAGGTGCCCTGCCGCTGCTTCCGCAACTCGGCCGCCCAGGGTGTGTAGGGCAGGCCGCCCTGCATGTTGCGGCCGGCGTTGACGAAAGCAGCCACCGGCGGTCCGTCGCCGAGGTTGGGAATCATCGGGCCGCCGAGCCGGCCGCTGGGAGGAATCCGGCTCTCCCACACGCCCGAGAGGTCGGGCGTGCCGCCGGGCAGCCGCGGCGCCGGTGCGCTCAGATCGGGCGTGCCGGCCGGTGTCTTCGGAACGTCTGGCCGCAGGAACGCTGGCCATTGCGCCGCCAGAGACACCGAATACGCCAGACAGAAGGTGAACGTGGTCACGAGTCGCATGGCCAAAAACTGTATCGCACGACCGAAGCCCTATAATCACCCCCCATGAAACGCCCTCTCACTCAGGCTCTCATCGTGCTGCTGGCTCTGGTGCCGGCATCTAGCGCCTCCGCGCAGCTGATTGCCGCCAAAGACGGTCCCATCGTGTATGGGCATCACCATCTCAACACCACCAACACCGAGACGGCGCGCAAGTTCTGGATCGACGCGCTCGGCGGCGTGCTGGTGAAGTTCGGGACCAACAACACCGAGATCATCCGCTTCCCCAACGCGCTGCTCTTCATGCGCGCGGCCAACATGCCGGCGCCGTCGGGCGGCAGCAAAGGAACGACCGTCGATCACATCGCCTTCTCGGTGAGCAACCTGCGGCAGACGCTCGATCGCGTCAAGGCGGGTGGGTTCCGGATCGTCACCTCGGCCGAGGCGCCGCCCAACGTGAAGGTCGTGGACGATATCGGCGTCGTCACCGGCGGCCCGGTGAGCGGGATCGCCTACGTGATGGCCCCCGACGACATGAAGGTGGAACTGCTCGAGATCAAGGCCCAAACGGCGCCCATCGCCTCGCACCACGTGCACTTCGCCGGCGTGAACAGGGAGATGCAGGCCTGGTACATGCAGACGTTCGGGGCGAAGGAGCAGGCGTCGGCCAATCCTGCCGCGTTCGTGAGCGCCACGCTGCCGGGCGTCCTCCTGAACTTCACGCCAGCCGTGTCGGTGGTCGGCACCGAAGGCCGCGTGATCGATCACATCGGGTTCGAGGTGAAGGGGCTGGAGGCGTTCCTGAAGCAGCTCGAAGCCAAGGGCACCAAGCCGACGGTCACGTACCGAAAGATCGAGGCGCTCGGCATCGCCATCGCGTTCGTCACCGATCCGTGGGGCACGCGTATCGAACTGACAGAAGGGCTCGACAAGGTCAACTGAGATGACGACCCGTCACATCGCACTCGCGCTGACCGTCGCCTGCGCCGTCGTGGCGGCGGGCCAGGCCCAATCGGCCAGCACGCTCAAAGTCCCGATGTTCCAGGTGGACGCCGCCTGGCCGACCCTCCCCAACAACTGGGTGCTCGGCGAGGTGACGTCGATCTCCGTCGACCGGAAAGACCACATCTGGGTGCTGCATGTCCCGCAGTCGATTCCCGAGGCGCAGCGCGCGAATGCGGCGCCGCCGGTCCTCGAGTTCGACGCCGCGGGAAAGCTGCTGGCAAGCTGGGGCGGCCCGGGCCAGGGCTACGAGTGGCCCGGGCGCGAGCACGGCATCTTCGTGGACGCGAATGATTTCGTCTGGATTGGCGGGCGCGCTGGATGGCCCCGGGCGACCACGCCAGGCAACAGCGACGACATGATTGTGAAGTTCACGACGACCGGCAAGTTCGTGATGCAGATTGGCCATCGCGGCCAGAGCAAGGGCAACACCGACACCGAGAACGTGCACCAGGCCACCGATGTCTTCGTCGACACGAAGGCGAAGGAGGTCTACGCGGCCGACGGCTACGGCAA
>DATMDI010000094.1:0-3394 GCA_035557875.1 Vicinamibacterales bacterium | reverse complement strand
GGACGCGCGGCCGGTGCCGTCGAGCAGGCTCGCCGCAGCCTCGAAGATCGTCTCGGCTCCGCCGTCGAACCGATCGATCCGACGGCCGTCGTCAGTCTCTCGGACCGGATTGGGATGACCCCGGATCTCATGGACGTCCTGTCGCCGCTGACGGGAATGCTCCTGCGCAATTAGATGCTGCGCACCAATCTTTCGACCCGCCCGTTCTACAACGTCCGCGCCGTCCGCGCCCTGCTCGGTCTGGCCGCGCTGCTCGTGGCCGGCTTCACGCTGTTCAACGCGGTGCAGTTGATTCGCCTCTCGGCCACGCAGCGGACGCTCAGCGCCGACGCCGTGCGGGCCGAAACCGAGGCGGCCCGGCTGCGTGCCGACGCGGTGCGCCTGCGCGGCCAGATCGATCCGCGTGAACTGGCGTTGGTGTCGGCCGATGCGCGCGAAGCCAACGCCATCATCGACCGCCGCGCCTTCTCGTGGACGGAACTGTTCGCCCAGTTCGAGGAATCGCTGCCGCCGGACGTCCGCATCACCGCAGTGCAGCCGCGCCGCGAACAGAACGGCACGTTTGCCGTGAACATCGGCGTCCAGGCGCGTCGCGTCGAAGACGTCGAGGCGTTCATCGAGGCGCTCGAAGCGCAGACCCCGTTCCGCGACGTCCTGCCAGTGGAAGAGCAGACCGGCGACGACGGGCTGATCGAGGCCGTGCTCGACGGTCACTATGCGCCTGAGCGCCCGGGTACAGCGGCCGTCCAGGATGCCGCGGCCACCGCGGCCGGAAAGCGGGCGGCACGATGAGCGCTCCGCACACGGTCCTCGCGCGCCGGGTCATGGCAGAGAACCGCAAGCCACTGATCTGGCTCGGGGCCGGCCTCCTGCTGAACGTGCTCCTCTATGCCTTCGGCGTCTACCCGTTGTCGCAGCGCGTGGCCAATGTAACCGAGCGCAACCAGACCGCGGCGCGGGCGCTAACGGCCGCTCGCCTCGAGCACGGCCAGGCGGCGGGCGCGGTCACCAGCAAGGAGAGCGCGGTCACCGAGCTCGCGACCTTCTACACGGACGTGTTGCCGAAAGATCTGGCCGCGGCACGGCGGCTCACGCATCTGCGGCTGGCGCAGATGGCCCGCACGCACAACCTGCGCTACGGGCGCGCCTCGTCGGAGCCGGTCGTCAACAAGGACAGCAAGCTGGTGCAGCTGCGCACCGAGCTGAACCTCGGCGGCAGCTACACGGGCGTGCGCGCCTTCCTGCACAGCATCGAGACGGCGCCGGAATTCGTCGTGATCGACAACGTCGCCCTGACCGAAAGCAATGACGCCGGCGACCGCGTCGAACTGGCGCTCGCCCTGTCCACCTATTACCGGAGCGCCGGCCGATGACCGGCCTGCTCAGGCGCGAGGTCCTGATTCCGGTGCTCGTCGTGCTCCTCGGGGGCGGCGCCTATATCACGCAGCCGTGGGCGAACGACCCGGCTCCCGCCCGGCGCGCGGCGCCGGCGGCCGCGGGTCAGGCCGCACCGAGCGGCGAACCGGTGGCCGACATCCGGCTCGATCTGCTCACGGCGGGAGGCGGCGATGCCCCCAGCGTGTCACGCAATCCCTTCCGCTTCCAGGAGCGCGTGGTGCCGGTCGCAGCGGCGCCACCACGGCCGGTAACGCGCGCCCCCGAGTTCGTGGCGCCGCCGGTGCCCACCGGCCCGCCGCCGCCGCCACCGATTACCCTGCGCTTCATCGGTCTGATTGAAGCGCCGCCGCAGACCGGCCGCGTGGCGCTGCTCAGCGACGGTCGCGGCGGCCTGATGTACGGGCGGGAGGGCGACACCGTGGACGGACGCTACCGCATGCTGCGCGTGGGCACCGATTCCATCGAGATGGCGTACGTGGACGGTCGCGGGCGCCAGACGATTCGACTGTCAGGACAATGATGCAATCACACACACGTTGCGCACGGGCGATCGCCATCGTGCTGCTGGCCGTGATCACGGCGGGTTGCGGGGCGAGCCGCGCCTACAGCGCGGGTGAATCCGCGGCGCTCGCCGGCGACTGGGACGCCGCGGTCGAGCAGTTCCGTCGCGCCGTCCAGCAGGACCCGAAGAAGGCCGAGTACACCATCGCGCTCGAGCGCGCCATGATTTCCGCCTCGCAGCGCCATCTCGATCAGGCGCGCATCTTCGAGGCCCGCGGCATGCTCGACGAGGCGCTGCGCGAATACCGCCGCGCCAGCGAATACGATCCGCCGAACCGCCAGGTGGCCGCCAAGGTCACCGAGATGGAGCGCAAGATCCGTGACCAGGCCGAGGCGGCGCAGCCCAAGACGAATCTGGCCCAGTTGAAGGAAAACGCCCGTCAGGCCGGGCCGCCGCCGCTCTTCAACCTCACGCAGGTGCTTCCGGGTATCCGCTTCACCAACGCCAGCCTGCGCGACATCCTCGGGTCGATCGGCATGTCCGCCGGCATCAACGTGACGTTCGACAACACCTTCCAGGACCGGCAGTACTCGGTCCAGATGGACAACTCCACGCTCGAAGAAGCGCTGTCGCAGATCACGGCCGCGAATCAGCTGTTCTACAAAGTCGCGACGCCGCGCAGCATCATGGTCATCCCCGACAACGTCCAGAAGCGCGGGCAGTACGAAGAGCAGGTGATCCGCACCTTCTTCATCTCCCACTCCGACGCCACCGAGATCGCACAGCTCGTCAACACCGTGATCCGCGTCGGCGGCGGTCAGGTGGCGCCGTCGGTGGTGGCCAACAAGACCGCGAACACGATCACCGTCCGGGCTACGACCAACGTCATGGCGATCATCGAGCGGCTGGTCGAGGTGAACGACAACCCGCGCGCCGAAATCATGGTCGACGTCCAGATTCTCGAGGTCAACAAGTCGCGGACCAAGCAGTTCGGGCTCGACCTCGGCGACTACACGATTACGACGGTCTTCTCGCCCGAGCAGGATCCCCGCGGGGGCTCGGTCACCGGCGGGGGCACGACCACGGGCAACGGGCAGAACGCCGGGACCGGCACCGTGCTCGGGACACGCCCCTTCAACGTCAACAGCGTGTCGCGCGGCATCAACACCGCCGACTTCTATGCGGCCGTACCGGCGGCGGCGATTCGCTTCCTCGAGACCGACACGGAGACGCGCCTCATCGCCAAGCCGCAGCTCCGGGGCGCCGAGGGGCAGAAGCTCACGCTCAATCTCGGCGAGGAGGTCCCGGTGCCGAGCACCACCTTCACGCCGGTGGCGCAAGGCGGCGCCGCGTTCAACCCGCTGACGTCGTTCACCTATCGTCCGGTGGGCGTCAACGTCGAAATCACGCCGCGTGTCACCTACGAAGGGGACATCTCGCTGGAGCTGCTCATCGAGAACAGCTCGCTCGGCGACGGCCTCACGGTCGCGGGGC
>DATMDI010000093.1:0-2393 GCA_035557875.1 Vicinamibacterales bacterium | reverse complement strand
CCATCACGGTCTCGCGCTGGCCTTCGACGGAAAAAATGACATCACCTCAACTTCAGTGTCGCCAGACTGCACAACGCAAAAATGATCGCCATGATCACGAACCGGCTGATCACCTTCGGCTCGCTCCAGCCGATCAGCTCGAAGTGATGGTGGAGCGGCGACATCTTGAACACGCGCTTGCCCGTGGTCTTGAACGAGATCACCTGGATGATCACGGACAGCGCTTCGAGCACCCAGACGCCGCCGACGATCGGCAGCAGGAGCTCCTGCTTGATCAGGATGGCCACGGTGCCGATCGCGCCGCCGAGCGCGAGCGAGCCGACGTCGCCCATGAAGATCTCGGCCGGGTACGAGTTGTACCAGAGGAATCCGAGGCTGGCGCCGACGAGCGCGCCGCAGAAGATCGTGAGCTCGCCGGCGGGCGGAAACCGCACCAGGAGCAGGTAGTCGGCGAGCACGGCGTGACCGGTGACATAGGCCAGAGCGGTGTAGGCCGCCGCCGCGACGCCGAACGTGCTGATCGCGAGGCCGTCGAGGCCGTCGGTGAGGTTTACGGCGTTGGTCGTGCAGGCGAGCACGACGACCGCGAACAGCACGTAGAAGACGCCGAGGTCGGGAATCAGGTTCTTGAAGAACGGGAAGATGAGCCGGGTGTTGTAGAGCGGCGGGTTCTCGTACGAGAGCATCAGCACCGACACGCCCACGGCGGCGGAGACCGCCACCAGCCCGAGCATCTTGTAGCGGGGCCAGAGCCCGTCGTGCGATCGCCGCGTGACCTTGAGGTAGTCGTCGGCGAACCCCACCGCGCCGCAGCCGAGCATGGCGCCCGTCGCGATCCACGCGAACGGGTTCGACAGATCCGCCCACAGCAGCGTCGGCACGAGCGCCGCCACCAGGATGAGCAGCCCGCCCATCGTCGGCGTCCCGGCCTTGGCGCGATGCGACTGCGGGCCCTCCTGCCGGATCACCTGGCCGATCTGGAACTCGCGCAGCCGCCGAATCAGCCAGGGCCCGAGCACCAGGCTGATGACGAGCGCGGTCAGGCTGGCTGCCGCGGTTCGGAACGTGATGTAGCGCGTCACGTTCAGGAACCCCAGGTAGGGGAGGCTGGCCAGCGGCGGCAGCAGGTAATAGAGCATCAGCCGCGCTCCTGCAGGAGGCGGTCGCTCACCACGTCGCAGCGGGTGCCGCGCGAGCCCTTGACCAGCACGAGATCGCCGGCGCGGAGCGATCGCGACACGTCCGCGGCGGCGTCGGCGCTCGAGGCGTGGTGGCGCACCGACGCGCCGGGCATCCCGGCGGCAATCGCCGCGTCCGCGAGCGCGCGGGCGGCGTCGCCGCCCACGGTGACGAGCAGGCGCAAACCCGCAGCGGCGGCGGCACGGCCGCATTCGCGGTGCAGCCCCACGGCGTGATCGCCCAGTTCCAGCATCTCGCCCAGCACCGCCACGCGCCCGGCGGCCCGTGTCTCCCCCGCCATCACCTCCAGGGCGAGCCGCAGCGCCGACGGGCTCGAGTTGTACGAGTCGTCGATGAGGGTGATGGCGTCCTTCAGGTGCCGCACGACTCCACGCCGATCGGCCGGTTGCAGCGTGGCGGCGGTGGCTTCAATCGCCTCGAGGGAGATGCCACACTCGAGCGCGACCGCGGTGGCGGCAAGCACGTTGGCAAGGTTGCCGCGCCCCAGGAGCGGCGTGGCCAGGTCGAAGCCGCCGGCCGGCGTGTCGACGCGGGCGCGCATACCGTCCCATCCCAGGTCGCGCACGTCGCTGGCGCGGACGTCAGCGGCAGGCGATTCGCCGAACGTCACCTTCCGCCCGGAAAAGCCGCGGACGCGGGCCATCACACGCGCATCGTCGGCTGCGCACACGAGCACGTCGCCGGGCCGCGCGCCCTCGAGGATCTCGGCCTTGGCGTCGGCGATCGCGTCCACCGACGCGAAGAAGCCCACGTGCGCATCGCCCACGTTGGTCCACACACGGATGTCGGGCTCGGCAATGCGCACGAGCGCGCCGATCTCCCCGGCGTGATTCATCCCCAGTTCCATCACGGCCACGTCCGGTCCGCTCGTCAGCTGCAACAGCGAGAGCGGCAGGCCGATGTGGTTGTTCAAGTTCCCCTTGTTCTTCACCACCTGGAACCGCGTGGCCAGCAGGGCCGCAATCGATTCCTTGGTCGTGGTCTTGCCCGCGCTTCCCGTAATCGCCACCACCTTCGTGCCCGCGGCCTTCCGCACCGCGTGCGCCAGCGCCTGCAGCGCCTCCAGCGTGTCGGCGACGCCAATCACGCCGCCGGCCCGCGCCGCCTCGGGATGGGCGTCGGCCCAGGTCTGCTCGACCACGACGCCCGCCGCACCCCGCGCCAGCGCCTCGGCGGCAAACGCGTGCCCGTCG
>DATMDI010000092.1:0-4280 GCA_035557875.1 Vicinamibacterales bacterium | reverse complement strand
GGTCGACCCGCGTCGACAACACCGACTTGACCCGCGTCACTTCCGCCCGGCTGATCGTGTCGAGCTCCGCGAGTTCGACAATCCAGGCCCCCGGCAACACCTGAAAAAAATCCTTCGACGTGACCGACTCATGGCTGACCGTATGCCACGGGCCCCCGAGCGCCTCGAGCGCCGAGGATTTGCGCGTCCCCTGCTCCCCCTCGAAGACGACCATCGTGTCGACCTTGCACCCGGGGTCCATCACCCGGGCGACCAGCGTCAGGAAGAAGTTTTGCGAGACCGCCCGCAGGTAATCGTCAGGCTGCGCCGGCCCTGTGGGCGCGCCCCACAGATCCTCGAATGCCATCGGCAACCGCTCGACCCCGTCCCAATTCAGGGACTCAAGCCATTCGCGGACGCAATGCCGCGGCGCCTGTTTGGCCCGCTGCGCCACGACGTCGCGGACCATGCCGGCGCCTACCTTATCGAGCCGGTACACCCGCTGCAGGTGCATCGCGACCCGTACGTCGTCCTCATCGGTCCATTCGACGCCGCCGTCCGTCAGCAGCCGATTCTGAAACGCATCGAACCAGACGAGGCCCGAGAGCGCCGGATCGTGCTCGAGCGCCACCGCGACATTGTGCAAGTTGGAATTTCGTACGCCCTGCTTCGACGCCGTGAAGCCCCAGGACTTCGGATCGCTACTGTCCGCCCAGCGAATATCCGACGCCTTGAGCGTCATGCGCGCCGCACCTGTGCCCGCGTGTAGCGTGAGAGCTCGTCGCGGAGCGCCTGCAGCTGCGCCCGCGTCTTATCGTGCGCCGCCGTTTCCTCCGCCAGCGCCGCCAGGCAGGCCAGCGCCACCCGCTTGTAATTCAATTTCTGGGCTAATTGTTCGACAAAGGAAGCACGCCACGCCGCGGCGGCCCATTCGAGCGCAGGGACTAGCATTCGACACCCTCAGAGAAAGGAAGATCCGGCCGTGCCGCTTGTGTATCTGAGGTTCACAGGCGAGACGCTTGCGGGCAGGAGCGACCCGCCACCGGCCTGAGCACAATACGCCGCCGGCGCCGTCGACGTCTAGCCACGAAATACAGCGTACCGCGAAACATTGACGCCCATACGTAGTGACGCTAAGATTCTATGTCAGACCGTGCAGATTGTGCTTGACAACGATACGTATTCCGTCGATAATCCTTTCATGAACAGCACACACGCCGCCGTCGACACTACCCGCCGTTACTTCTACCGCTGCACTGGCTGCCTCGAGGTCTCGACCCTGTCCGCGCCGCTTGGGATTTCCGCCGGCCGCACGGAGGCCCGTTGCGGGATTTGCGCGCAGACGATGGAATATATGGGACGCACGGAGCGCGATTTGCTCGTCACGGATCACACCCGCTGTGCATGCGACGAGCGGTGCACGAGCGCCCGCGGCCCGATCTGCAACTGCCATTGTGGCGGCGAGAACCACGGGAAAGGGATGGCCGCCGACATCACCTACACCGTCGCCCACGGCACGACCCCCGTCGTCATGCCGCCGGATCCGTTCCGCCGCACCCGCGCGCTCTCGCAGTACCGCACCTTCGCCGCCGCCCGCGACGCCATGCGCGCCGAACTTGGCGCCCTGCTGGACCGCCGCGCCGCCGGCGAATTCATGCCGCGCCCCAGCTTTGACCGGATGCGCGAGCTGCAGCGCCTAAACGGCAAAATCGACAGCGCGCGCACCCACGCCGGCCGGATGAAGATGCTCCAAGCCATCCGCCCGGCGACGGCCGCCGCCTAACCCCCGACGCCATTCACCCAGGAAGGATTAACCCATGACACGCAACACGCCCGCGACCGCCGTGCACCTGAATCAGACCGCCGTTGCCGCCCTGATCCGCGCCGATCTCAAGAACGACTTTCCCGGCGTCAAGTTTTCGGTCCGCTCGAGCCGCTACAGCTGCGGATCGAGCGTGCGCGTCGAGTGGACCGACGGCCCGGTCGACGACGCCGTGACCAAGGCGATCGGCCGGTACATGGCGCAGGGATTCGACGCCTCAACCGACAGCCAGACCAATAGCGGCCCCGTGCAGCTGCGCGACGGATCGTGGGCGAAGATGTACTGCTACGTGTCGACCCGCCGGAATCACTCCGCCGAGCTCCGCGCCCGCGTGGCCGCATGGTTCGACCGCCGCTTCGCCGACTGCTACGCCCCCGGATTCGACCGCGAAACCGCCCTGTATCGCCGCTTGCGCGTTGCCTGCCTCGCCGGCGGCCACCTCCTGATCGCCCGCGACTAGATTTCGTGCAGCCCTGCGCAGATCGTGCTTGACAGCTATACGTATTTAGTCGATAATCCTTTCATGTTGAAGATGTCGCCCGCCGCCGCCGCCGCCATCGCCACCAACTAACCGCTAACCGCCCAGGAGCCACCCATGAGCACCATGCACCCCTTCGAAGAAGCCGGATTCGGACGCGCGCCCTATGCCCTTGACGGTGTCACCCGCAATTGGTTCACCGCGGGCCCGGGCGACCCTGGCAAGCCCGGCGGATCGTGCGACTACTGCGGCACCGGGATCGCGTACGAGTACTGGGTCCGCTCCGCCGACGGCCGCCGCTTCAAGGTGGGATGCGACTGTATCGCCAAGCTGGCCCGCAAGGACAACACCGCCTCAGGATTCGGAGGGGACCAGTTAGCCCGCGACGCCGACATCGCCCGCCGTCGCCTCGAGCGCGACCGCCGCGCCAAGCTCGCAGGGCAGAAGCAGCAGGCCGCGATCGCAGCGTTCCGCGCGTGGTACACCCTCCCGCGCCGCGCCGAGGCATGCGCGATGGTGCACCCCAATATCGCCGGCCTCACACTGGCCCACAAAATCGAGTGGCTCTTGTCGCGCGGTTACGTGCCCGGCCGCTGTGAGCGCCTCGAGTCCGCCGACACCGTCCGCCACGCCGCAGACTTGCCTGTAACCCGCTAATCGCCAAGGAGCCCGCCATGAGCCACCAGACCGCCGCCCTAATCTCCGCCCGCGTCCTGAGCCACATTGCCGCCGGCCTGTCGCCCGTCGACGCCTTGAAGGTGGTCTGCGGCGCCGAGGCCGTCGACGCCATGATCGCCACCCTGCACGACCGCTTGACCACTCCGCCGGCCGTGTTCCGCGTGTTTTTTCAGTTTGTCGACGACGGCCTCGAGGCCACCGAGCGATCGGAAATCGTCGAGGCCACCGACGGCACAGACGCGCGGCAGAAGGTCCGCCACGCACACCGCTACGACGGGAAACTCCGTATTCTCAGGACCGAGCCAGTCGCCGGATGGCCCGAGGCCGCTCCGCCCGCGACGTCCGTCCTCGCCGGCCGCATGCGCGCCCGCCGCCGCTACTGCGGCCCGTGCGACGCGTACACGACCGCGAACCCGTGCCGCGCCTGCGGCGCCGAGACGGATCGCGTCCCCGCCAACGATGAGGCCGGCCAATGAGCCGCCCCGGCCCCCGCGTCAGGATCTTCCCCGGCGGCGCCGAGGCCCGGATCGGCGACGAACGATACGAGGTCGAGTGGCAAGAGATGACCGCCGCCGGCCAGAAACGCCACGACGCCGACCCGAACCGCGACCACGACCCGGACCGCGACGAGCGCCACGTCCGCGAGTACTGCGCCACGCTCGAGCAGGCCCGCACGAAGGCCGCCGCCATCGTCGCCGGCGGAACAACCGTGTACGGCGTGGCCACCGTGACGCGCCAGGTCGTCGACTACATCGACGGCGGCCCGCGCGACGTGGGCGAATGGAACGACGTGGGCGACCCGGAATACGTCGACTAGAAACCGTGCAAGATCGTGCACGTGGCCTATTGACAACGATACGTATTCACGATAAGCTGTCTACATGATGACGAACACGGCGGCCGACGGCAACCACTTCACCCACATTTTCGCCACCATTCTCCCGCCGTCCGTCGACGACGCGCCGATCTGCGGCGCCACCCTCGACCGCGAGTGGAGCGGCCGAGGCAAGCCGGAATGCCCGGCGTGCAACACCAAACGCGCCCAGATCATCGCGGCCCGCAAGGCCGCCGCTAACCGCCAAGGAGCCTAGACCCATGTGGATCCTCTACCTTGTCCCGATCGCGTTCTTCATCGCCGTGATCGCCATGATCGCCGCGAACCCGCGAGGTATCCGCTAATGTTCGCGCGCCCGTCGGCCTGCCCGCCGCATCGCACGTTCCTGTACATCGTCGACATTTCCGGGATCGGCGACGTGCTCAAGACCGATTGCTGTATCCGCCACGCGCGCCAGTGGGCGAAACGGGCCTTTCCGCGCCTCACCT
>DATMDI010000091.1:0-3212 GCA_035557875.1 Vicinamibacterales bacterium | reverse complement strand
ACCGAGACGTCGTCCGGTCGTGTTCGTCCGAGCGACACGCCGTTCCGCCCGATATACGGGGGGTTCTCACGGCACGGGTCGGGCGCAGCCGGGTTTTCGATCTTGATCACGCGCGCGCCAAGACCGGCCAGCAGGAAGGTAGCGAACGGGCCGGCGAGCGCGAGCGTGAGGTCGAGCACGGTCAGCCCTGCCAGCGGACCGCCTGGCGGACTGGGATCGGGCGACATTGCGACGGAGTCTAGCCGCCGCCGATGGGAGTCGCTAAGACTTTCTGGACCGCTTCGTGAGACGTGGCACGTCTCTCGGCGCGCCGCAGCACTCGCACACCACGTCGATAAACGCGCGGACGAGGGGCGACACCTGCCCGGCCTTCCACGCGATCGCAATCGACACCGTCGGCTCAGGATCCGATCCGAGTGGCTTGAGCACGACGCCCGGCGGCAGCAGCGCGCCGACCGAGTCTGGTAGCAGCGCGTACCCCAGCCCGTCCTGGACCAGTTTCAGGTGCCCGAGGATGTTGTCGGCGCTCGACACCGCGTGCATGCGGATGTGCGCGTGCCGATAGAGCGAGGCGATCGCGTCGTGGAGCGCCGGGGCGAGCGACCGCTCCATCGTGATGCAGGGCAGGTCGTGGAGCAGTTGCACCGGGATGCGCTGCCGCCGCGCCAGAGCATGATGGGCCGGCAACACGACCACGATCTGCTCGCGCAGCAGCTCCAGGACCTCGAGTCCGTCGGCGTCGAACGGTCCGCGGACGAAGGCGGCATCGAGCGCGCCGGTGCGGAGTCCGGTGACCGGGTCGACGGCGTACTTGCTGTGGAGGATCAGCTGCAGATGGGGCAGGCGCGCCGCCATCAGTGGGCGCAGGCCCGGCAGGATGCGTACGTCCGCGGCCGGGAACGTGCCCACCGACAGCTCGCCAGCGCGGCCGTCGGCGGCGCGTTTCGCCAGCCGCCCGGCATGTTCGATGCGGCCGAGGATGTCCTTCGTCTCTCGCAGGAAAATGCGTCCCGCATTCGTGAGCGACACGTGATGACGGCTCCGCTCGAGCAGCGGCACGCCGACGTGCCCTTCGAGCTGTCGTATCTGCTGGCTCAGGGAGGGCTGCGATGTGTGCAGCCGGGCGGCCGCGCGCGTGAAGTTCAGCTCCTCGGCCACCGCCACGAAGTAGCGCAAATGTCGCAGTTCCACCGGCCTCAGAGTAGCCGTGCCACGGCGGGGAGAGCAATCGTGGCGCGGACACGAGGGGCCTGCACTCGGGGCTGATATCCTAGGCGGCCCATGGATCGTCGACCTGTTCTCATTGCCGGTGGCGGCATTGGAGGTTTGTCTGTCGCGCTGACGCTGCATCAGATCGGCGTGCCGTGTCTCGTGCTCGAATCGGTGCGGGATCTGAAGCCGCTCGGCGTTGGCATCAACCTGCAGCCGAACGCCGTGCGTGAGCTCTACGAGCTGGGCATCGGGCCGGAGCCGCTCGACGCCATCGGGCTGCAGACCAAGGAATTCGTGCTGGTCGGATTGAACGGCAAGGAGGTGTACTCCGAGCCGCGCGGGGTGCGCGCCGGCTATCACTGGCCGCAGTATTCGCTGCACCGGGGCGGTCTGCAGATGCTGCTTTACGAGGCCGTCGTCGCGCGCCAGGGCGCCGGTGCGGTGCGGACCGGCATGACGGTGATCGGTTACCGCAATGACCCGGGCGGTGGTGGCGTTCAGGCGCTGATCGAGACTCGCGACGGCGAGCGCCTCGAGATCGAAGGGTCGCTGCTGATCGCGGCCGACGGCCTGCATTCGGCGGTCCGCGCGCAGATGCATCCGCGCCAGCCGCCGATTCAGTGGGGCGGAGCGATCATGTGGCGCGGCGTCACCCCTGGCCTCCCGATCCGGACTGGCGCGTCGTTCGTCGGCCTCGGCACCCATCGCCACCGCGTCGTCTTCTACCCGATCTCGAATCCCGACCCCGCAACCGGGCTGGCGGCCATCAACTGGATTGCAGAGATCACGGTCGACAACTCGGGCGGGTGGACGACCGGTGACTGGAACCGGCAAGTGGAGATCGAGTCGTTCATCCAGCACTTCGAGGACTGGAACTACGGCTGGCTGGATGTGCCGGCGATGCTCCGCGGCGCCGACGCGGTCTTCGAATATCCGATGATCGATCGCGACCCGGTGCCCACCTGGGTGGACGGCAACGTCGCGCTGCTCGGGGACGCCGCACACGTGATGTATCCGACCGGCTCGAATGGGGCGAGTCAGGCCGTCATCGATGCGCGCGTGCTGGGCGCGGCCATGCTCGAGCACGGCGTGACGGGAGCGGCGCTGCAAGCCTACGACGCGCGGCTGTGCGCCGAGATCTCGGCGGTCGTGCTACGCAACCGCGGGGCGGGACCGTTTGGCCTGCTCAACCTGCTGGACGAGCGCTGCCGGGGAGTGTTCGACGACATCGATGCGGTGATTCCCGCCGCGGAGCGGGAGGCGTTCATGAGCCGCTACAGGGCCGCGGCGGGTTTTGCCATGGAAACGCTGAACGGCGCGCCGCCGATCGTCGCGCCGGGCGCACGGGTGCGCGGGGACTGAGCCATGCTGCGGCACTACGTGTTCCTGAAGTATCGCGACGGCACGAGTGCCGGTCACGTCACCGCCTTCTGCGAGCGCTTGCTGGCGCTTCGAGCCACGATTGGGGGAATCGAGCATCTCGAGATCGGCCGAGACGAACTGCATGACGCGCGCAGCTGGGATCTGGCGTTGATCATGAAGTTCGCGTCGCTCGACGCGCTCCGCGCCTATCAACGCCATCCGCTGCACCTGGACGTCATGGCATTCAACACCCCGTTCGTCGCGGATGTGGCGTCGGTGGACTTCACGTCGCCTCCGAGCGACGAGTGACATCTGCTACCGCCAAGGGAGCAACATGGAGGCAACGATGAGACACACGGTTCTGGCGGCGGGACTGACCGCCGCGCTCGGGATTGGAACGCTCGCGCAGGGCCCGGCCACTAGGGCGCTGCCGCTCGACAACCTGGGGCTGGAGCATCTCGATATCGTCGTGCCCGACCCGGCCGCCTCCGCGCGGTTCTACTCGCGGATCTTCAAATCAGCACTGCATCAGCAGCCCGTCCGCGACACGCTGCGCTACTTCGTCCTGCTGGGCGATCTGCCTGCCGATCGACAGGTCGGCTACGTCGCGATCGGTGCCGCGGGTCAGCGGCAGCCGG
>DATMDI010000090.1:0-4514 GCA_035557875.1 Vicinamibacterales bacterium | reverse complement strand
CCACGCCTGGCGGACGCCATCGATGTTCTTGAGCGGCAGCTCGCCGAGATCCGTCAGCTCGAAGGTGTCGCCGACGAGGCGCCTCGTCTCGTGCGCGATGACGATCTCGTTGACGCCGGCGACGCTCTGGAATCGCTGCGCGAGATTCGGCGTCTCACCCACCGCGAGCCCTTCGTCCACGCCGCCGGGGCCCGACGGCACGCCCACGACCACCGGGCCGGTCGCGATGCCGATGCGGACGTTGATCGGTTCTGCGGCGCGCACCGCCTTGAGCGCGTCCAGCGTCGCGAGGGCGCCACGGATGCCGCGCTCGGCGTCGTCTCCAGCCGCAGGCAGCCCGAAATAGATCATCACGCCGTCGCCCGACACCTGAACGACGCTGCCGCCGAATCGCGCCACCGCGTCGGTGCAGGTGTTCACGAAGGTCTGCCTCAGGCCGACCAGTTCCTCATGCTTCCCCTGCCGGACGAGATGCTGGGACAGCGCGGTGTATCCCACCCAGTCGCAGAACATCACCGTGAGCAGGCGCAGTTCGCCGACGAACGCGCGGGCGGGCCGGGCACGTCCGGCGACGGCGTTCAGGAGCTTGAGGCTGTCGCCCAGGTTCAGCCCGAGCCGCCGGAGGTCTTCCCGGGTGAGGTACGAGGCGCTGTCGAAGTCGATACCGTTGGCCTGCAACGTCTCGCGGCAGTGCGCCAGGCCAATCTGTTCCAGCCATTCGGGGAACGCTGTCATCCTGTCACTCTCGGCTCGCCGGCCGCGCCGCGCGGCGGTGGATTCGGACTCCAGACCCGATTCGGGCCTTGTACTCCAAAACGCCCGCTTCGTGTTGGTTGAACTCGTCCTGCCGCCTTTCGAGGCACCTGGAGGCCATGATACGTTTGCGGCCCTGCACGCCCGTGCGCGCCTTCACTTTCGCCTCACCTCACCGGTCCGGACCGCTGTTCGGCAAATACGCAATCTCGGGCCGGACCTACACGACGGCCAGCGGCGTCGTCCTCCCGGCCGAACTGCAGTACTACGGCGGCGAGATGGCTCACCTCTACGGCGAGTGCACCAACGTCGCCGCGGTGAACGAGGCGCTGGCGGGCAGCGGCTACAGGGCCATCACCTTGAGGCACGGCGACGGACGGCAGACCGCGGCCGCCCAGATCTGGGCGAGCCGGTTCACCGAGACGACCATCGGCGCCTACAACGCCATGTTCATCGTCGTGGCCGCCGTGCCCGAGGGTGTGGCCGCACAGCGGACGTACCTCGCCGCACATCCCAATGGCGCTTCGAGCGCGCTGGTAATGTTCGACGGAGCGTTCGACGAGGCGCGCGCGCTGTACGAGAACCGGGCTCGACTGTTTCTGGTGCGGCTCCTCGACTCCACGCAGGTGGCCATCGACGTCGGGCGCGAGCGAATGGGCACCGACAAGCGGCCCGGCACGATCGACATGACCAGAGACGGCTCCCGCCTCCGGATCGCGATTGCCGATCAGTGGAACCGTGGAGTACTGCGGGCCGATCTCACGCTGGCGGGCGACCCCGCGGCGTTGATGCCCGACATCGCGGCAGCGGCGGCGACGGCCGGCGTCCCACTGCGAGCCGTGCCCGACGGGACGGAGCTCTCTTATCCCGCGGCGGCGCGGATCGGCCGCGGACCGGTGGTCGACTGGCAGTGGCGAAGTGATCTGAAGCCGCAGCTCCAGTCGATTCCGTCCGGGTCCGTCGTCGTCGACTCGAGCTCCGAGGAAGGGCGGATGCTGCAGACGTGGGGCTTCACGCCAAAGGTGCTGGCCTATTTCCCGCACGTCCGCGGACTCGTCACCGGCCTCGCCGACCGATCGGGCCTCTCGACGAGAGCGGCTGCCGGACCGTTACCACTGCTCCGCCTGGTTCCGGAGCCCGCGCCGTCTTCCACGGCGAGCGTGCCGCGGGCACACCCGATTCGCTCCGGCACGGCCGCCGACGCGGGCCCTCAGCCCCGGTATGCGTGGGGTACGACGTTCCTCGGCTCGTTGACCGCCTTCCTCCGGAAAGAGGTCGTGGGCGTGACGCCGGACGGGCTCCGAATCAACTGGCACGTCACCCAGGGCACGTTCGTCGGCGCCGGTTTCGACGCCGTCGTGCTGCCCGGCGCCGCCGACTGGATGCGCATCCGGCGCGACGGCGTCGCGATCGTGAACGTTCAGGCGTGCTTCGAGACGAAGGCCGGCGCGCGAGTGTTCGGTTCGTACGGCGGAATCTTCGATTTGGGTCCTGACGGCTATACCCGGGCGCTGCGCGACGACTGGGCGACGCTGCCGCCCGTGGTCGTGACCCCGACGTACGCGACCGCCGACCCGCAGCTCGAATGGCTCAACCGCGCTCAGTGCGTGGGCGTGGGCCGGGTAGACATGGCGGCGCTGCGGGTGGAATTCGACGTCTACGTGGTTCGAGTCGGCGAGCGCCTGGCGCAGAGCAGTCTGTACGTGAGACTTGGGGGCCAGCGGGTCGTGGAAGGCGTTACCGACGACTTCGTGGCGGCGGCGCTGGCAGACCCGCAACTCGGCCGCTTCTTCGGCGGGCCCATCCAGGCCAACCTGCGAGCACGGGTGGTCGATCTGTTGTGCGAGCTGGCGGGCGGGCCCTGCGGCTACAAAGGGCGCGACATGAAAGCCGCCCACCAGGGGATGGGCATCAACGAATCGGACTGGAGAATTGCCGTGAACCTCTTTTCAGCGGCGCTGGACCGGCATCGGGTCGCTCCACGCGAGAAGGCCGAGTTCATGCGCATCATCGAACAGATGAAGGACCAGATCGTCGAATCGTGACTGGCGGCGCCCATGGCGCCATCGGCGCATCGTGGGGGCTCAGACGATCTGCGCGGCCGCGGCCCGCAGAGGCGACGTCCGTTCCGACCGCATCCCACGGGTCAACCAATAGCCCGCCGCCGCGGCCACCGCCGCCACCGTCAGGCCGGCGAAGACATCGATCGCGTGGTGGTACCGGGTGTAGACACAGGCCACGCTCAGGCCGAGCGCGAACGGGGCGAACCAGAGCGCGGTCTTCGGGCGCGAGATCGCGAGTCCAAACGTCAGAGCCCAGGTGCCGGACACGTGCGCGCTCGGGAAACACCCGCCCGAGACGGCCGCACCGGCGATGATCACCTCGATCGCACGCGTGAACACCCAGCCCCCGAATGGCCGCAGACCGGTCATGATCTCGGCATGTTCCCACGGGCCGCGCGCCGGCAGGAACGGATACCAGATGTACGACAGGAAGAACCCGAGCATCATGCAGGTCATGGCCGTGTGGAAGCCGGGACCCGGGGTTCCGCGCCTGTCCCACCCGCGCCACGCGATCACGATGCCGATGGTGATCAGCGGGTAGTAGCCAAAGTAGAAGGCGTGCATCAGCTCGTCGAGCACGGGGACGCCGGCCTGCGAGAGCATGACCGCTGGCGTGCCGCCGAACAGCGCACGGTCGGCGGCGAACAGATACGACTCGAACCAGTACGGGGAGCCCGGAGACGCCGCGTTGACGGTGAGCGCCACCTCCTCGAAGAACGGCGTCAGGAGCAGCGCGGGATAGGTGTACCTCAGGAACCGCGCCGCGCGCCGCAGCCACGCACGCCAGCCAGGCTCGTCCGCGCGAGGGTGCTCCCACGCCGCGCCGCGAGGGGGCATGAACAAGAGCCCCAGGACCAGCGCGGTGTGCCCCATGAGCAGGAAGGGCCACTGCGCCACGGTCTCCCGGAACAGGACGGCCACGAGGGCCACATAGGTCGCATAGATCGCGATCGCCCAGTCGAGGGCAGTCCACGCCTCGAATCGTGCGGTGAGCGCCGGCGCCAGCCGCGCGGTCCTGCCGGTCGTTGTCCAGACCATGGTCGCCTCCGGACGAGCTTCCGCGGCCTTCCTGGCCGGAAAAAGCGTCCATGGACCAAGGTGCAAACCCCGATCGAACGGGCTCAACAGATCAGTTGTGAGCCCTCGCGCCGTGCCTTGGTGCTACCACTTCTCGAGGCCAAGAAGCCGCGCGGGGTTGGTCTTCATCATCATGTCGAGCTGGGCCTGCGTGAAACCTGCCTTCAGCATCCGCGGGATGACGACTTTGTACCCGTCCGTCGGTGTCGATCGGCCCCACTGGCCAAGGTCGGTGCCGATGACGACGTTCTCAGGCCCCACGGCTTTGATCAGCCCGGTCCAGTGCTCGAAGTCCTTCACGTTGCCGAGAGCCTCACCCAGGACGTACTCGAGCAAGGCGCCCATCTTCACGGCTTCTTTCTGCATCTCGACCGACATGTTGATGCGATTCAGCGCCGGGTGCTGCACGAAGATCCGCGTGACGCCGGCGTCCTTCGCCGCCTTGATGATCATCAGGGATTCCGCCGGGCTGGAGTGGCCGGTCGAGAGGGCCATGTCGTATTTCGCCACGACTTTCAGCACGTCGAACACCGCCGGCAGCAGCTGACCGTTCTTCGACACCGGGACGCCGATCGGCGAGTTCGGGTTGTAGAACTCGGACTCGAAGGTCGGCATGTAGAC
>DATMDI010000089.1:0-4637 GCA_035557875.1 Vicinamibacterales bacterium | reverse complement strand
GTCCCACTCGGGCCCTTCGACGGCGAGCAGCGGCTCGACGGGGAGCACCCAGGCCGCATTGCCGGGCGGCGACGCGGCGAGCGCGTCGTCCACGAGGCGGCCCGCCTCGACGCGCCGTCCGCCAAGGGTAAGCGCCAGCGCGCGCGCGATCGCGACGTCGGCGATCGTACGTGACTGCGGGTCGGCCGTACGTGGCTGCGGGTCTTCAGACCCGCCCGGCGTGGGTGGCTGCAGGCCGTCCGACCCCGCCGCCGCCCATCCGATCGACGCCAGCGGGTGCCGCTCCACACGCCGCAGCGCCTGCGCGAACGCCTCGCGTGCCTGCGCGCGATCGCCGCGCCGCCATCGCATCGCGCCGATCGCATACCAGACGTTGGCACAGCACTCGCGTGCGTACAGGTGCCCGCCGGCTTCGGCCTCCAGTTCGTGATCGAAGTGCCGCTGCGCCCCGGCTTCGTCACCGCGGGCCAGACAGAGCAGCCCGAGCAGCCAGTCGAGCGCCACACCGGAGAAGCGCGAGTCCGCCGCGCGAGTCAGGGCACGCGCGCCCTCCCCGAGCTCGCGCTCCGCCTCGTCGGGCGCCTGCCGTGCGACGTACACCGTGGCCGCGAGCCAGTGCGCCAGCGGACAGCCGGGCAACAAGACGAGCGTTCGGCGGGCGGCACGCAGGCGTGCCTCGCCCCAGCTCACCGCGGCGAGGCGCAGCTGATGGCGCCAGTTGTCGGGCTCGAGCGACACCGCGCGCGTCAGCGCCGCCGCCGCAGCGACACTCGCGCCGGTGCGATCGAGGACGAAGCCGAGCGTGGCCCAGCCCTCACCGTAGTTCGGATCGAGCCGGCAGGCCTCACGCGCGTGATTGGCTGCCGCCGCCAACGAGTCGAGCGCCGGCGCGGGATCGGCCCGCGTCATCTCGAAGCGCATCGCGTTTGCGGTGGCCATGCCGACGTGGGCCGCGGGATTCTCTGGCGACGCTGCCAGGGCGAGATCGAAGGCGCGCGCCGCGGCGATCACGCCGTCGGTCGAAAGCGACTCCAGCGCCGCCCTGCCTTCGACGAACGCGCGGAACGGCGCCACGAGCGCGTCGAGGGTGTCGTCGCTGGCGCGCGACGCGAGGCGTTCGACGCTGCCGGTGAAGCGGTAGCCCTGGCGGGGCACCGTCTGGATGAGCGGAGGATCGTCGTGTGTGGTCAGCGCGCGCCGCAGCGACGAGATCGCCTGCTCCAGGCTGTTGTCGGTGACGGCCACGTCGCGCCAGGCCGCCTCCACGAGCGCGTCCTTCGACACCACCTGCCCCGCCCGGGCGATGAGCGCCGCGAGCACGTCGAGATGCCGCGCTGGCATGGCGAGCGACTCAGCGCCGCGAGTCAGCCGCCCGGCTGCCGTATCGAGCTCGAAGTCCCCGAACCGGAACCGCGGCATGCGGCGCGCGTCCGCCTACCAGTACGGGAAGGGCGCCGGCAGCGCGGCCCCGCAGCCGCACGTATCCGGCGTCGCCGCGCGGTCGGCCATCTTCTGACACGACGGGCATCGCACCCACATCGTGTTGATCCGCTCCGGCACGAACACGCTGGTGAAACCGCCGCCGCCGAGCGTCTGCCCGGCGCTGTGGAACTTGCCCGTCGCCTCGGCGTGCGTGCTGTTCTTCATCACCTGTTTCGGATCGTCGGGACCCTCCCAGGCGGTGATGGTCAGCATGCGGTCGCCGACCGTCGCGCCGACGAAGCCGATGAACCCCTTCATCCCGAGCAGTTCGGCGGCGATGACGCGGCTGCGCTCGCGGACCGCATTCTCGTCCTCGAAGCTCCGGGACTGAAGCGCGGTGACGCTGAACGCGCCAGGCTTTGCCGTTGAACCACCCCAGCTGCGGACCGACGTCCCGAACGTGAACGGGCCGATCGCCTTCGGCTGCACGACGACCTGCAGCCCCAGCTGCTCGGGAACGGCGCGCGAATCGAAGTAGCCCTCGACGCTGCGGATGCGCCCGTCGGCGACGCGGATGAAGTCCGCGCCGTTCACTTCGATGGTCTTGCCGGTAGGCGGAAGACCCATCATCGATCCATGGTTGGTGCCGCGCATGACCCACTGCGCCGCCACCAGATCGGGCGACGCGAGACCCACGCTGGCAATCGCGAACGACACGTCCGGAAACGCGGCGAAGAGGCCCTGCATGTAGGCGGCAAAGGCCTCGCCGCTGACCGGGCCGTGCGTCCCGGGGTCGGCGTAGGTACCGCCCTCGGCCATCGTCGCCAGCACTGCGGCGGGGTCGCGCCGGTTCCAGGCATCGAAGTACTGCTGCGCAACGTCGATCGCCGTCATGCGCGCCTCCTTGCGGCGGGCTCTATTTCAGCAGCGCATCGCGCGCCGCGATCACGCGGTCCTGGGCCTCGTGTACGGTGCGCGCCATCGCGGTCAGGTGGCCCATTTTCCGGCCTGGCTTCGGCGTGATCTTGCCATAGAGGTGCAGCTTCACGTCGGACAGGCGGCAGGCGGCGTCCCAGTCGGGCTCGCCCTCCATCCACAGGTCGCCGAGCAGGTTGGCCATCGCGGCCGGACGCAGCAGCTCGGGCGAGCCGAGCGGCAGCCCGCAGATGGCGCGGACCTGCTGCTCGAACTGGCTGGTGACCGCGGCGTCGAAAGTGAGGTGGCCCGAGTTGTGGGGACGCGGCGCCAGCTCGTTCACCATCAGCTCGCCGTCGGTGCTGAGGAAGAACTCGATGCACAGCACGCCACGTATTCGAGCGCGTCGAGGATGCCGCGCGCGATCTCGATCGCATGCGCCGCCACCGCCGCGGGCACCGCGGCGGGCGCGGTGGTGAGGTCGAGAATGTGATTGCGGTGCCGGTTCTCGAAGATCGGGAACTGGGCCACGCTGCCATCGAGGCCGCGGGCCGCAATCACCGAGAGCTCGGCCTGCAGGGTGACGCGCTTCTCGACCACCAGCACCTGCGAGCCGAGCGAGGTCCAGATGCGCTCGGCCTGGTCCGCCGACGCCGCCACCTGCTGGCCCTTGCCGTCGTAACCCGACTCGGCGGTCTTGACGATCGCCGGCATGCCGATGCGCGAGAGCGCGGCGGCGAGCTCGCCCTGCGTGGCCGCCACCGCGAACGGCACGGTGGGAAACCCGCGATCGGCGAGGAACTGCTTTTCTCGGGCGCGCTGCTGCGAGATGTGCAGCGCCTCGGGCGACGGCCGTACCGCCACCAGCGACTCGATGGCGCTCGTCGCCGCGCTCGGCACGTTCTCGAACTCGAAGGTGACCACGTCCACCCGGCGCGCGAACGCGCGCAGCGCGTCGAGATCGTCGTAGGGAGCCGTCACCTCGACATCGGCCACCTGCCCCGTCGGCGTGTCCGAGTCGGGAGAAAACGTGTGGACGCGATATCCCATACGGCGGGCGGCAATCGTGAACATGCGCCCGAGCTGCCCGCTGCCGAGCACGCCCAGCACCGAGCCCGGACCGATCATGGGAGCTGTTCCTGACGGACCTTCTGCGTCTGCTCCTCGCGAAACGCGCGCAGCTTCACGCGCAGCTCGGGCCGTGAATTGGACAGGATCGACACCGCCAGCAGCCCGGCGTTGGTGGCGCCGGCCTTGCCGATCGCGAGCGCGCCCACCGGCACGCCGCCCGGCATCTGGACGATCGACAGCAGCGAGTCCAATCCCTGCAGCGCGGCACTCTGCACCGGAACACCGAGCACCGGCAGCACGGTATGCGCGGCCACCATGCCAGGAAGGTGGGCCGCTCCGCCAGCGCCGGCAATCAAGACTTCGATCCCGCGTCCTTCTGCTCCGGACGCAAATTCGGCCATCCATACCGGCGTCCGATGCGCCGAGACAATGTGCTTTTCATACGGAACGCCGAAACGTTCCAGCACGTCGACGGCGTGCTGCATCGTCTCCCAATCGGAGGACGAACCCATGATCACGGCAACTAGAGGAGTCACAAACCGGAAATGTTACCTGAATTGATGGACAATGAAACGTCCGCACGCTTTCCGGAGACACATGACAACCGCAAAGATCATCTACACGTACACCGATGAAGCGCCCGCCCTCGCCACCTACTCGTTGCTGCCGATCGTCCAGGCCTTCACCAAGGCCGCGGGCATCGTGGTGGAGACGCGCGACATCTCGCTTGCTGGCCGCATCCTCGCCAACTTCCCGGACAGCCTGAGCCCCGAACGGCGTCAGGCGGACGATCTCGCCGAGCTCGGTGCGCTTGCCAAGACCCCTCACGCGAACATCATCAAGCTGCCCAACATCAGCGCCTCGATCCCGCAGCTGAAGGACGCGATCAAAGAGCTGCAGAAACAGGGCTTCACCGTCCCTGACTACCCTGAGGATCCGCAGACCGACGAGCAGAAGAAGATCCGGGCGACGTACGCGAAGGTGCTGGGCAGCGCGGTCAATCCCGTGCTGCGCGAAGGGAACTCGGACAGGCGTGTCGCGACGTCAGTAAAGCAGTACGCCAGATCACATCCACACTCGATGGGCACGTGGAGCAAGGATTCGAAGTCGCACGTGTCGAGCATGACTGGCGGCGACTTCTACGCCAACGAAAAGTCTGCGGTCATCACGGAAGCCGGCAAGCTCAGGATCGAGCTGGTTGACTCCGCCGGCAAGGCCACGGTTCTGAA
>DATMDI010000088.1:0-10542 GCA_035557875.1 Vicinamibacterales bacterium | reverse complement strand
CGACGAACCCGAATCCAAGTGCGAGGGGTTGATGTATTTGTCACGACGGCTCGGGTTGATCACGGCCGCGCTGCTGCTGAGCGGCGTCACTGTCGGCATCGCACAGCAGCCCGCGGGCCGGGTGCGAGGTCAGGTTCTGGACGGGTCGTACGGGGTCGTGCCAGGCGCCACGGTCGAGGCGGCCGTCGCGGGCCGAGTCGTCGCCACGACGGTCACGGACGAGAAGGGTCAGTTCCAGCTGCCCGTGGTTCCGGCGGGTTCCGTAACCCTGAAGATGTCGTTGAACGGCTTCGAGACATCCACGCTTGATCTGGTGATCGAGTCTGGGCTCGAAACCTGGATCCCGGGGTTGCTGAAGGTGGCCACGCTGTCGGAGACCGTGCTCGTGACGGCACCGGCACCGCAACCGCCGCCGCCCCCGCGGCCACCCCCGCCCCCCCGGTACGAGCCGGTGCTCATACCGCCGCCCGACTTGGAGACTGTGTGCGGCCCGGCGAAGCCGCAGCCGAAGCCGACGGTGGCCGGCAGGCTCGGCGTGCACCTCCATGAGGCCGAACGGGGCCTCTATCGGTTGGGCGACGAACTGACGATCGATTCCGAGACGCCGTTCCCGCTTTCGGTCGGGCAGAACCTGATCGTACGCCGGTATTTCGAGGTCGCGAGCTTCGCCGGCGGGCGGTCCAGGGGCGAGCATAGCGCCGGCGTGGTGCAGGTGTCGTCGATCAACGGCGTACGGATTACCGCCGTCGTCATCCACGCGTGCGGCGAGCTGCGCGCGGGCGATCTGCTGATGCCGTTCATCCCGGAGCCGATGCCGCGCGCCGATCCCCCAGGCGCGCCGGTGTATCGCGATCCGGCCCGGATCCTGTTTGGCGAGTCCGGCCAGATGATGGGCGCGCCCGGTCGGCTGCTGGTGATCGATCGCGGCGAGGCCCATGGCGTCCGCCCGGGCCAGCGGGTGACGCTGTTCCGGCGGGCGTTCGGCGGCCGCCAGGTCGTCGGCGACGCGGTGGTGCAGACGGTGCGGGCAGACTCGGCTCGCATTCGCGTCGAGCGCGCCGACGGCGCCATCTGGTTCAGCGACTCGGCCGCGGTGCAGGTCTCGAGCCGTTAGACGTGATGGGAAACGAACGCGATCAGCCGCCGCAGTTGAGCGCGCACTTCGGTGGCGTCACGAAGGCGTCCTTCAGCTTGTCGCGATACTCGGGGTACATCGTCTCGGCGCCGCCCATCAGCGCGTCCACGGGAATGCCGTAGCGTTTGGTCATCTCGCCGATGTAGGGGTTCTGGCCGGGGAGGTAGTGCGGCACACGCCCCGATTCCACGCCCTCGTCGCCGGTGATGCAGGGCGGGCCGCCGATCGACACCGGATTGGTGCTCAGGTTGTAGGCGCGCGTCAGGATATAGGGCTCGGTCAGGTACACCGGGTCGTCCATGAACATCGTCACCGTGAGCAGGTTGCCGTGGCGGCGGAAATGCGTGGTGATCGTCGCCTGATCGCTGCTCGCGGCGCCGTTGCGCCGCATGTAACCCACCTTCAGGTGGGTGGTCGTCGCAACCAGCTCGTTGCCGTTCCAGACACCGGTCGTGAAGCCGGTTTGATCGTGCGGCGCGTGCGTGCCCGGGCGCGGCCGGCCGTCCATCCAGATCGTCATCGGCGCACGCGTCTCCCAGGCCCCCACCACCCACGCCTGCACGCGGCCGGTGACCGGGTCGGGCACCGCCCACATGCGCAGGCTGAACGGGCCGGCAGCGATGTGCCACTGCGTCTGGAACCAGCAGATGCGTTCGGGCTCGGAGATCACCGACTGATTGAAGCCGAGCGCCTTGGCGCGGCCCGATTCGTTGAACGGCAGCCCGGCCCAATCCGCGGGATTCGGCCCGGCCCCGCGCTCGAGCGCGTCCTCGTGATTGATCGACACCCACGAGCCCGAAAAGTCGATCTCGGCGCGCGCGGGAACGCTGGCGAGCGCGAGCATGACGAGCGTAAGAGCCGCGTGACGCTGCATGAATCGGTCTCCGATCAGGGCGTTACCACGTGGCCGAGCATGGCGACGGCTTCCATTTGGCGTTGCCCGGCTCCTTCTTGAACTGCGAGCTGATCACGAAGGGCACCCGGAGGTACTCCGGGTCGGTGGTCGAGATGGTGACGACCAGGAGTGGCGCCCCGTCGGGCTGTGTCACCAGCTCGTAGTACTCCATCAAGCTGACGTTGTCGCTATAGGGCACGCCGTTCTTGCGGAGGAACCCGCCCTTCAGATTGCTGGTCGTCACCTTCAGCGATCCATCGGTCGAGCCGCGGCCGCCGCCTTCCCACTCGGCGAGCGAGTCGCCCTGCAAGGTTCGCGATCCGCCCGGGCTCTTCCAGGCGCCGAAGTGAAACAGCCGCGTCTGCTGACCGGCGTCGGTTTCGAGCTTGAGCGTCTCGTCGTCCTGCCACGTGATGTGCAGACGGCCTGGCACGCGCAGCAGCGCCGGCGCCCCATAGGCCTTGCACGGCTCGCCCGACGCGGCCTCCCTGGCCGCATCCCAGCTGTCGGCGATCTTGCGCGCCGCCGGCGTGAGCGGAACCCCCTGATAGTCGCCCCTGGCTGGCATCACCATCCGGTAGCGCCAGTCCTCGGTCACGACCGACACCCAATAGCCGGTGAGGTCGACCGGCGCAGCGCCTCGCGGCGTGGCGGGCGGCTGCGGCGGCCCGCCCGCACGGCCGCCGCGGCCCTGGGCCAGCGCGGGCGTCCACGACACGGCGCCGAGTAGCGTAACCAGCAGGATCAGGTTCTTCATGTCCCCTACGAAAGGCTCTTGTAGATCGCCTCGATGAACATGTCGGTCGTCCACGAACCGGACTTGGCGCCGTAGCGGCTCTCGTAGGGCAACGCCGGCCGGGCGGCCTTGATCTGCTCCAGCGTCTTCTTCTGCGCCTTCAGCGCCGCCACGTTGTCGCGCACGATCACCACCATGTCGCGATAGTCCACGATATCCATCTGCTCGGACAGGCGCCCATGACCGGGCACGACGTAGGTGCCGACGTCCTTGTAGATGAACGGCGTGGGCGCAATAGTGAGCTCGATCAGGCGGTTGAGCGCGGCGATCTCGCCGTCGATCGTGCCGCCGTTGGCGAGGTCGATCGTCGGGAAGCGCGTCATGTCGACCACGTCGCCGGTGACGACCACGTCGGAGGCGCGGAAGAGCACGAAGCTGTCGGCGTCGCTATGCGCCTTCGGCTGGTGGAAGACCTCGATGCCTTCGTCGTTCATCCGCAGCGCCTTGCGCGAGGCGTAGAACGCCTCGGTGGGCGCCGCCGCCGCCGGATAGTTCGCCTTGGTCATCCGGTTGAGCACGCTCTCGTGGGCGAGGATCGCAGCGGCGCCGCCGTTGGTCATGGCGCCGACGAAACCGGTGTTGCCGAGCGCGTTGGTGAAGATGGTGAAGCCGGCCTTGGCCAGCTTCTCGTTGCCGCCGACGAAATCCGCGCCGGCGGCCGTGTTGATGATGTAGCGGACGGGAAGGTCAGTGAGCTTCTTGAGCTCGACCAGCACGCGATCGCTTGCCTGCGCGCTCCCGGCATTCACCAGCACGATGCCGTCGGATCCGATCTGCACGCCGATGTTCCCACCGGCGCCGGCAATCATGTAGAAGTTCTTCCGGACCTTCACGACCTCGAGGTCCGTTTCCTGTGCCTGCGCCGCAAGGCTCGACCACACGCCGGCCAGCGTGACGGCGAGCGCGACGACGACCGTGCAGCCAACGACGCCGCGCGCGGATGCTGACATGACGGCGCGCAGTATACCCGAGGGGCTGTTGAGGCGGGGGCATGAAGACGAGCCGGCCCGCCACGGCGGCGACCCGGCCCGTCCGGAGCGGAAGACGGCTATTTCTTCGGCGTAACGCGAATTTCCGTGGCCGTCTGCGCCCCATCCTTGGTCGTGTACATGACGGTGACCTGCGATCCTTCCATCGTCGCGAGGCCCGCAGCGCCCGAGGCGCCCGTGATCTTCGTATCGTCGTTGAAGGTGAACAGCTGGTCACGTCCATCGGCCTTGACCGTGACCGTCTTGGCCGTGACATCCACCTTCGTCAACTCGCCCGAGGCGGATGACGCCTGCGCAGCCTGTTGAGGCTGCTGTGCCTGGGCCGCGGCGGCGGTGAGCGGAACTCCGACGATCGCGACGACGGCGGAAGCGACGATCCATCCTTTGATCCGATTGTTCATGGTGATAAAACCCTCCGCTCCACCAAGCGCACACGTCGTGCCACGACAGGATCCCGTGATTTCCCCTGGTGATCGCAACCGGCTGTCGCGAGGCGCCATGTCGATGGTCACTGCATGGTCAGTACACGAATTTTCTACGCAGTGGCGCATCGCGACGCTGAAATCAGGCACTTTCTACACGCTGCGTAATTCATGCTGCGTGCTACCCTGAAGAATCCAAAGAACGTTCCCGATAACACGGACGGTCCGCGATATGCACTTCAGAACCTTCCCCCTTCTGAGAGTGCTCGTCGCTAGCGCAGCCGCACTGTGCTGCTCTGGCGGTTCGAGTGTTCTCGCGCAGCAACCCACGACACAGCAGCAGCGCGTTCAGGCGATCGCCGACGATCTGCGCGTGCGCCTCGAGATTCCGCAGGCGGTTCGCGTCTCGATCGTCGATACCAATCACCTGCTGATGTCGGTCGAGCCGGTGGAGCCCGCCGAGCATTCGACCGAGCGGGCGTTCGCGCTCTACGTCGAAGCGACGTTCGTCGCCACACTCGATGACACCGAGCTCGCCGCGGCGGTCGCTCACGAGCTTGGCCACGTCTGGATCTTCACGCACCACCCCTTCCTGCAGACCGAGCAGCTCGCCAACGAAGTCGCGATGCGGCAGGTCACGCGCCTTCAGCTGGCGTTGCTGTACGACAAGGTGTGGAAGCGAGCCGGCACCAAAGGCGACCTGATGCGCTTTCTCGGGCCCGAAACGCAGCGAGGCCTGGCGCCCGCCGGCCCGGATGCGGCCGCCAAGCCCGACAGCGCCGCCCGTCCCTGACGGCCAATGTGGCTGCGGGTCTTTAGACCCGCCCCGCTTCGACCTTCATGCACTCGGCAACCGGGCCGACATCCGACGGCTTCGACTGCAGCTCCGGCAGCCGCGCGCTCGTCAGCTCGATGATGCGGCGGCCGAAGCGTTCGGCCTCGTCCGCCGTACGCTCGCGCCACAAGTAAGGCGCGATCAGGAAGCGGCGAATCTCCGCGTCGCGTCGCGCCTCGGCGAACGCCGGACGGAACCCGTGCTGCAGCTCGTCGACGAGCGTCAGGTTGCCGATCGTCACCGGCCGCAGCTTGTTGCTCGTCGCCAGCACGTCCCACGTGGTGCGGCTCGTATAGCGCGGTCCGCCGCGGAGGTGAAAGTTGAGGTCGGCCCATCGCGGCAACCCCGTGCCGGTGGTCCAGAACAGCGCGACGGTGAACACGCTGGGCCCCGTTTCCGCCGACGCTTCGATCTCGGGCCAGATGCGTGGCGGCACGGTGCGCACGAACTCGGCCGACACGAACTTGGCCAGCGCTTCGATGTAGTCGTCGCGGCCGTCGAAGGCACGCGTGCGCACGAACGCCTGCACGCTGTCGGCCACGTCGAACAACGTGGTGCTCTCCTTCACCCGCCGCAGCCCGGTGGCAGCGGCCACGACGCCCTTCCCCAGCTCGAAGACCTTCATCTCGTCGTCGGTGGCCTCGAAGAGCGTGCTGTTCTTTCGAGTGTCGCCACACACGACCCAGCCAGACGCCACGGGCATCGCGAGGACGAAGCTGCCGTGCTCGATCGACACGGGGCGCCACGCACCAGCCATGAGCACGAGGAGCGACGCGAGCAGGATCCTGAGCATGACGACCAGTGTCCCACTAGCGCGCGTTCGCCGCACGTTGGCCGAGCTTGGGGTAACCTCTGCAACGAGAGCCCGCGCTGCCGTGTCGGCGGGCAGCCCTCATCGATGCCGCTGATCAGCCCACATCCCCTGGTCGTGATCCCTGATATACCGCTCGGCGAGCTGGTGCTGCGCGGCGCGCATGCGGATCCAGAACGGCCGGCGCTCTCCTGATGCTCGAGCCGTCGCGCGTTATTGCAGGCCGTCGACGACGCAGAGGTTGGCGAGCAGGCGCGAGTAGCTGAAGGGGATCGCGCGGCAGTCTTGACGCGCCTATCGGGCTGTGCGCCGCTCTACGCAGTTATACGGCTTGACCGTTTCGCCGGGACGCCATACCCGCGACGACTTGAGCTCGACCGGCTGAGTGAAGGTCGCCGGATCCGTGACCGTCATGGTGTAGCTCAGACGCGTCCCGTCGGGCGTCGGCGTGAAGCGCTCCTCTACCGTGGCCGCCGGGCTCAAGGGGACGCCGCTCGGATCGAAGTAGGCCCAGTCGATCCGTGTGGTCGTGACCACCAGCGTGTTCCCGTCCCATCGCCCCTTCGACCGCCCCAGGAGGGTTTTCGGAAGCGTGTCCACCCTCGAGCCAGGGGCCATGTCGATCGTCCTCACGGTGTCGTACTCCTCGAGACGCAACAGGATGGTGTTGCCCTTGCGCACGAACTCGAGCGGATACGGCTGCTCCATGATGGTGGGCACCCCTTTCGGCCGGCAGCCTGGCGCCACGGTATCGGTGAGCGGATTGAACGCCTCGCGCGCCTGTCGCGCGGCTTCGGTGAGCGGGTAGTCGCGGCGCCACAACCCACCCGGCTCGCCGAACTTCACGCTCCACACGCGGAAAATGCCGGCCTTCGTGTCCGCGGCCGCGCCGCCTTCGAACCAGGTGGACTTGGACCCGGCGGCCGTCGTGTTCCATCGTGGAGGAATGCCGGGGCCGAGCACGATCTCGCGGCCGTTGGCGGCGAGGATGTGCATGGCCCACATGCGGTTCGGCGTCTGACGCGACGGGGACCCGGCCACCTTGATCGTGTCGCCCACCTTGAGATTGTCGGGGGTGGCGTCGGTGCGCCGCATGATGCTGAGCGAGTTGGCCTCGATGTCCCAGGTGACGACTTTGCCGGTGGGATCCGTCGTCCGCACCAGGAAGTGCACGTGGGGGTTCTGCCAGGCCACCTCGACGAGCCGCCCTTCGATCTCGATGGTGCGACGGTCGTATTCCGAGCCTGAGTGATGGGCCCGCAGGCCTGACCCGGCCAGCGACAGGCCGAAGGCGACCAGGACGGTGACTGCGACGGTGCGGTTCATGAGCCTCAGCCTCCGGTGCATCAGACACCGCCGGCCGCGAAATGGTTTCAGGGCTGCCTGCGGGGTTTGCGCCCGGATGTCGCGTTACCAGTGGGATGAAGGTCGATGTCGTCATCGTCGGCGCGCGGTGCGCGGGTGCGGCCACGGGGCTGCTGCTGGCCCGGGCCGGAGCGCGCGTGCTCATCGTGGACCGCGGGGCCTACGGCACCGACACGCTCTCGACCCATGCGCTGATGCGCGGAGCGGTGCTGCAGCTGCACCGGTGGGGCGTGCTGCCCGCCGTGGTGGCCGCCGGCACGCCAGCCGTCTCGTCCACGACCTTCGACTACGAACACGATACGGTCGCGGTCGCCATCGAACCGAAATACGGGGTCGAGGCGCTGTACGCGCCGCGCCGGCTGCTGCTCGACGGACTGCTTTCGGCCGCCGCCGTCGAGAGCGGCGCCGAGGTGGCCTACGGCGTGCGGGTGGACGACGTGGTTCGCGACGAGACCGGACGGGTGCGCGGCGTCCTGGTGACGGCCCCCGGCGGACACCGCCGCATCGACGCCGACCTGGTGATCGGCGCCGACGGCTTGTATTCCACCGTCGCGCAAGGCGTCGGTGCGGAGCGCCTCGTCGAGGGACGCCACGCCAGCGGGTCGCTGTACACCTACTGGCAGGGGCTGCCCAACGACGGCTACTGCTGGACGTTCCGGCCCGGCAGCTTCGTCGGCGCCATCCCCACCAACGACGGCGCCACGTGCGTCGTGGTGTCGGTGTCCGCACCCCGCTTCCGCACCGAGGTGCGCGGCGACGCGGCGTCGGCCTACCGCCGCCTCCTGAAGGACGCCTCACCGTCGCTGGCGGCGCGGCTGGACGGTGCGCGACGCATGGAACCGGTCCGCGGCTTCGGCGGGTATCGCGGCTTCATCAAACGCGGGGCCGGCCCGGGCTGGGCGCTCGTGGGTGATGCCGGCTACTTCAAGGATCCGATAACCGCGCACGGCATCACCGATGCGCTGCGTGACGCCGAGCTGCTGGCGCGGGCGGCGATCGACGGCACCGCCGCGGCCTTCGACGAGTATCAGCGCACCCGGCTGGACCTGGCCCGTCCACTTTTCGACATCACCGACGATCTGGCGTCGCTGGCGTGCAGCAGCACCCAGGCGCAGGCGCTGCACCGCGAGTTCAGCCACGAGATGTCGCGCGAGGTGCGGGCGCTGGCGGCGCTCGGGCCACTGCCCGGCGTGGCCGCACCGGAGCGGGCCCTCGTGCGCGCCGGAAGGGCCACAGCGTGACTCAGGCGTCCGCGAGGATCTCGCGCGCGGCGTTGTAGCCGCAGGCGCCCATTACGCCGCCGCCGGGATGCGTGGCCGCGCCACACATGTACAAGCCGCGCACCGGCGTGCGGTAGTCGGCGTATCCCGGAAGCGGCCGCATGAACGACAGGCTGGAGAGCGACATCGCGCCCTGCATGATGTTGCCGCCGGTCAGGCCGAACGTGGACTCGAGATCCGCGGGAGACAGCACCTGATAGCCGAGCACGGACCGCCGGAAGTTCGGCGCGTAGTCCGTCATGATGTCAATGCAGCGCTCGGCGTAGCGCCGCTTGTTGTCCTCGAGCGTGCCGGCGTCGGCGGCGAGTGCGTAGGGGAAGTACTGCGTGAACATCGACATCACGTGCTGGCCGCGCGGCGCCACCGTGTCGTCGAGCGCGCTCGGCATCGTCGCCTCGATCACCGGCTGTTCCGAGATGTAGCCGTACTTGACGGGATCGTAGGCGCGTTCGATGTAGGTCCGGTCGGGACAGATGTGGATGGTTCCGTGGTGCTGCGGACCCGCGCCGGGGCCCGGCAGGCAGGTGAAATTCGGCGCCTCCGACAGCGCCAGGTTGATCTTGCAGCTCGCGCTCGCGTAGTCGAGGTGCCGCACCGACGCGACGAAGTCGGGGGGCAGGTCCGCGTCACGCATCAGGCGCAGGAACGTGTGCTGGGCGTCGAGGCCCGACACGACCTGGCTCGCCCTCACCTCGTCGCCGTTGGCGAGCACGACGCCAACGGCCCGCCCCTGTTCGACCAGGATGCGCGCCACCGGCGTGTTCACCTCGATCGCCGCGCCTCGCTCCCGCGCCGCCGCGGCAATCGCGTTCGACAGCGCGCCCATGCCGCCACGCACGTAGCCCCACACGCCGCGCACCCCGTCGCACTCCCCCATCACGTGGTGGAACAGCACGTAGGCGGTGCCGGGCATCGAGGGCGTGGCACAGGCGCCAATGATCGCGTCGGTGGACAGCGTGGTCTTCAGCACCTCGGATTCGAACCAGCGATCGAGAATGGGGTTGGCCGCGCCGGTGAGGATCTCCACCGCGGTCCGCCCCTCGAGGCCAAGCCCGCGGAACTTCCAGGCCAGCCGGGCCAGCCGCGCCAGGTTCCGTGGGGACGACGACCACGGGTCGGGTGGCGTCTCGAGCAGCGTCGGCTCGATGAAGGCGGCGATGCGCTCGAGCATCGCCTCGAATTTCGGCAGGCTGTCGGCGTCGCGGGCGGAGAACTTCGACACCTCACGGTGAGTCATCGCCTTGTCGGGGCCCATCATCAGGAAGCGCCCGTCGGGGAGCGGCGTGAAGCTGGACGGGCTGCGCGGGATCATCGCGAACCCGTGGCGGGCGAGGTCGAGGTCGCGGATGATTTCCGGGCGGAAAAGGCTGTTGACGTAGCTGGCCGTCGAAACCTTGAACCCCGGCCAGGTTTCCTCCGTCACCACGCACCCGCCCACCAGCGGCCGCCGCTCCAGCACCAGCACCTTCCGGCCGGCGCGGGCGAGATAGGCCGCTGCCACCAACCCGTTGTGGCCGGCGCCGATGACGACGACGTCGTAGCGCGACTGCATCGACGCAATCCTAATCCGTGCGGAAACTTCTGCAGCCGGCTGGTAATCCGGCACATACTCGACACGCACCTTACGCCGTCAGCCCTCTGGCGCGAGCGATGCGGACTTCACGAGGGCGTGTCGTGAGAGGAGTGCGGAAGATGGCTTTCGAAATCGGGGAACGGCAGATCGGCGCGGTGACGATTCTCGACCTGGCCGGCAAGCTGACGATCGACCAGGACGCCCAGCGCCTCAAGGACAAGATCAACAGCCTGATCCTGCAGCAGCACACCAAGGTCGTGCTCAATCTCGGCGAGGTGTCCTACATCGACAGCGGTGGGCTCGGCCAGCTCGTGGCCAGCTACGGCTCGCTCTCGAAGACCACCGGCGGTTTGAAGCTGCTGCACGTGAACAAGCGGAATCACGACCTGCTGTCGATCACCCGCCTGGTCACTATCTTCGAGACCTTCGACTCCGAGGACG